>DATADI010000128.1:0-5599 GCA_036258615.1 Thermomonospora sp.
CCACCAGCGACCCCTCGAACGGACGGCGCTCCGGCGTCACCCGCGCCCCGGCCACCGCCCGCGCCTGCGCCGCCGTCAGCGGCTCGCCCTCGACCCGGGCGATGTGCTCGGCCGCCCAGCGCGCCACCACCTCCGGATGGCTGCGCGGCACCCAGTGCCCGGCGCGGATCGTCCGCAGCGACAGGTCGGGCACGTGCTCGCGCAGCCCGGCCACCAGGTGCGGCGAGACGAACAGGTCGCGCGTCGGCACGATCACCTGGGTGGGCACGGTGGTGCGGCGCTCGCGGGGCGCGCGCAGCCGCCGCAGCATGTTGGCCCGGTACAGGCCCACGCCCGCCGCCGCGTCCCGGGCGAACGTCCGCGCCGGATGCCCCTCCCGGGGGCGGACGCCCTCCCCGAGCCGCAGCGCCTGGCCGAACGGCCCGCCCAGCCCGGCCAGCCACAGCGCCTCCGGCACCACCGGCGTCTGGAAGAAGTAGATGTACCAGGACCGCAGCGCCTGCCCGGCGGCCTGCCCGAGGTGGCGCGGGCTCGGGCGGGTCAGCCGGTGACGCATCCACGCGCCGACGTGGTCCAGGCACGGGCCTGAGATCGAGGTGAACGAGGCGAACCGCTCCGGCATGGTGCACACCGCCTCCCACGCCTGGATCGAACCCCAGTCGTGTCCCACCAGGTGCACCGGCGCGTCGGGCGACACCGCGTCCGCCACGGCGCGCAGGTCGGCCATCAGGTGCTCGAACCGGTACCGCCTCCGGCCGAACGGCCGCGACGACGCGCCCGCCCCGCGCACGTCGTACCGCACCACGTGGTAGCGCTCGGCGAGCCGCGCGGCGACCTCGTCCCACACCGCGTGGGTGTCGGGATAGCCATGCACCAGCAGCACCGTCGGACGGCCGGGATCGCCCTGCCGGTAGACGGCGAGGTCCACCTCGTCCCCGTCGCCCGGCGACCGGACCCTGCTCCTGCGCACCTCAGTGTTATTGGACACGTCGTTAATTAACCGCGTGCCCGTGACCCGGGTCAAGCGAGGCGCGCGTGACCCGCCTTACAGCGTCTAGTACGGGTCGTACCCGGCGGCGCGGGCGGCGGGGGAGCGCAGCAGGTACTCCAGCGCCTGCGGGGTCGAGCAGACCTGCGAGGGGTGGTGCGACGGCTTCAGGTACACCGGGGCCTCGCCGAGCAGCAGCGTGAAGATCCCCGGGATGAGGCCCTTGCGCACCGCCCGGCGGTAGGACCGGTAGACGCGCGGCAGCGTCACCTTGCCGGTGACCGACGGGTCCTGCCTGAGGAACAGCAGCGTCCCGCCGATCAGCGCCCAGTACAGGAAGAACAGCGCCACCATCCAGGACGCGACCCGCATCGGGTACCTGCCGCCCAGGTGCCGGTACACGTCGAAGACCACCGAGCGGTGCTCGACCTCCTCGGCGCCGTGCCAGCGCAGCAGGTCCAGCATCGTCGGGTCCACCCCGGCCTTGTCGAGGCGGTCGTTGTCCATGATCCACTGGCCGAGCACCGCGGTGTAGTGCTCGATGGCCGCGACCGCGCCCAGCTCGAACAGCAGCCGCTTGCGGTACAGCCGGGGCCGCCGCCTGCGCAGCGCCTCCATCGAGGCGGGCCAGTCGGCGTTGCCCCTGGCGGCCGGCTCGGTGATCACGGTGACGTCGATGCCGTGCGCGGCCAGCAGCTCGTCCAGCACGCCCTGGTGGGAGCGGGCGTGCACCATCTCCTGGCCGATGAAGCCCTTGATCTCCGCCAGTAGCCGCTCGTCGCGGATGTACGGGCGGGCCGCCTTGACGCAGTTGATGAACCACTTCTCGCCCTCGGGCAGCACCACGTGGAACGAGTTGATCATGTGGGTGGCCACCGGCTCGCCCGGGATCCAGTGCAGCGGCGTCTTCTCCCAGTCGAACGAGACCCGCCGCGTCCTGATCGGCGGATGCCGCTCGTCGATCTCGAAGGCGGTCCCCTCCGGCCCCACCGGCCTCGTCATGCCCGACTCCCTCGCATCAGCCCGCTCCGTCGTCGGCGGAACAGCGCCGATCGTCCGTTTCACCCTTCGGTGGGAATGAAGTGAATCCCGTGGGCCGTGGCCGCCGCTTCGCCGCAGGACCACAACTTGACGGAACGCTTCGTACGAGGATGACAAACCGGTCACACCATGATGCGACGGGCCCCCGTATACACGTTCATCGACTCGCCCCTCAGGAACCCCACCAGCGTCATCCCGGTCTCCTCGGCCAGCATCGCGGCCAGCGAGGACGGCGCGGACACGGCGGCCAGCACGGGGATCCCGGCGTGCAGGGCCTTCTGCGCCAGCTCGAACGACGCCCGCCCGCTGACCACCAGGATCCGGCCGGTCAGCGGCACCAGCCCCTCCCGCAGCGCCCAGCCGACCACCTTGTCGACCGCGTTGTGGCGGCCCACGTCCTCCCGCACGGCCAGCGGCTCGCCGGAGGCGGTGAACAGCCCGGCCGCGTGCAGCCCGCCGGTGCGGTCGAACACCCGCTGCGCCGCCCGCAGCCGCTCCGGGAGCACGGCCAGCACCCGGGGATCGACGCGCACCCCGTCGGCCGCGAGGTCGTGGCGGACCCGCGACCGCAGCGCCTCGATGCTCTGCTTGCCGCACAGCCCGCACGCGCTGGTGGTGTAGAACGCCCGCCCGGCCGCCGCGTCCGGCGGGGGCACGCCGTCGGCCAGCACCACGTCCAGCACGTTCTGCTCGACGGCGTCGGCGCAGTACCGCATGCCCGCAACGTCCCCCGGCCCGGCGATGACGCCCTCGGCGGCCAGGAACCCGGTCACCAGGTCGAAGTCGTCGCCCGGGGTCCGCATCGTCACCGTCAGCGGGCGGCCCCCCACCCGGATCTCCAGCGGCTCCTCGACGGCCAGCGTGTCCGGGCGCCGGATCGGCTCCCCGGCGGTGCGCAGCCGCAGCACCGGCCTGCGTACGGTCACCCGTCCCATGCGGTGACCGTACCCCGTCGGAAGCGGGGACGGGCCGGCCGATCTGACAGTATGGTGGGGCCGGGTGAAGCCCGTCGCCCGGCGCGACGTCCCCGTCCCCCCGGGCTGCCCCTGAGAGTTGGGGTGTGGCAGTGCGCAGCTTCACGCACCACACGTGCGTCTACGGCTCCGACGCGGAGTTCCTGGCGATGGCGGTGCCGTTCGTCGAGGACGCTCTGGACCGGTCCGAACCGGTGCTGGTCACCACCACCTCCCACAACCTCGACCTGCTCGACGCGGCCCTGGGCCCTGCGGCCGGCCGGGTCGACCGGGCCGAGAGCGCGTACTTCGGGCGCCGTCCCCCGCAGCGCGTGGCCGCCTTCCACCGCTGGTGGCGCCGCCGTGCGGGGGACACGGGGCGGGCGCGGATCCTGGCCGAGCCGGTCTGGTCCGGCCGATCGGAGCGCGAGCGGCTGGCCTGGCGACGGATGGAGTCCGGCCTGAACGCGGTGCTCCACGGCACCGGCATCTGGATGATCTGCCCCTACGACACCCGTGCGACGCCCCCCGACATCGTGGCCGAGTCGCTGTGCACCCATCCCGCGCGCATCGACGGCACCGAGGTCGCCGCCAGCGACGTCTACGTGGACCCCGGCGAGTTCGCCCGTCGGTGCGACGCCGTCCCGCTGGACCCGCCGCCGGAGGGGGCCGCCGTGTTCGCCTTCGACGGGGGCCTGCGCCCGCTGCGCCGGTTCGCCGCCGCGCGGGCCGAGGAGCACGGCCTGGAGGGCGAGCCCGCCTGGCTGTTCGTGCTCGCCGTGTCGGAGGTCGCCGCCCACGTCCGCAACGAGGGCGCGGGCCGGGCCACCGTCCGCGTGTGGGACCGGGGCGGCTCGCTGGTCTGCGACGTCCACGAGCCCGGCGGGCGGCCCGGCGACCCCTTCCTGGGCTTCCACCCGCCGGGCCTGGAGGCCCGGGCCGGCGACGGGCTCTGGCTGACCCGGCAGGTCTGCGAGTTCGTCGACATCCGGCCCGCCGGGGCGGGCTGCTCGTACCGGCTGCAGATGCCGGGGGCCCGGGTCTTCGAGTCGCCCTGACCACTGCGCCCGGGAGCGGTGTCCCGGCGTCCCGGCCCCGGCCGTCCCCGCGAGGACGGGACCGCGGGCACTGGGCGGGGGGACGGCCGGACGGAGATCGTCGAGGACGTCAGCCACTCGACGCACCGAGGAAGCCCCCCATGCGCAAGCTCCTGTCCCCCGCCGCCCTCGCGACCGTGCTCACCGCCGCCGCCCTGACCACCGGATGCGCCACCCTGTTCGAGCAGGCCGTCGGGGCCGACGAGCTGGAGACCCAGATCGCCGCCAAGCTCGGCGGGCAGCTCGGCGGGACGCCCCGCTCCGTGGACTGCCCCGCCGACCTGCGCGGCGTCGTGGGTTCCACGGTGCGCTGCTCGCTGGTGACCGCGAACGGCACCGAACGGGTCGTCAACGTCACGGTGACCTCGGTGGACGGCGAGCGGGTCGACTACGACATCACCTCCCCGGCCCCCACGGGGAAGCCGTCGAACGCCCCGGCGACCCCGGCGACGCAGGCGGCGCCGCTGGTCACGCAGGCCCAGGTGGAGGCGGAGGCGCTGCGGCAGCTCACCCCGCAGCTCGACGGCACGCCCCGCAGCGTCACCTGCCCCGGCGGACTGCGCGGCGAGCCGGGCGCGTCCCTGGAGTGCACCCTGCACTTCGTCGACGGCACCAGCCGCCAGATCACCGTCACCGTCACGACGGTGGAGGGCACCACCGTCAACTTCGACATCCGCCTCGGCGGCGCGGACGGCTGACCCGTCAGTCGCGGACCCCGCGCGGCCCCGGGGTCCGCCACCCGTACCGGACGGCCAGCACGCGCAGCGCGAACGTCAGCAGCGCCGCCACGAACGTCACCGCCGCCCCGTGCCGGTCGCCGTGCCGGTCCGGGTGGTACGCCAGCGCCACCGTGGCCGAGCCGAGCATGGCGGGCAGGGCGTACAGCTGACGGTCGTACAGCACCGCGGGGATCCGGCCGCTGAGCATGTCGCGCAGGATCCCGCCGCCGATGCCGGTGCACACGCCCAGCACGGCGGCGTGGACGGGCGACAGGCCGTGGTCGAGCGCCTTGATCGTGCCGGTGGCGCAGAACAGGCCGAGCCCGGCGGCGTCGAACACGGTCACCGCCGGGGTGATCCGGGCGACCTGCGGATGCCAGAAGAACACCACGGCCGCCGCCGCCAGCGGCACCAGCACGTAGCCGAGGCTGGTGAAGGCCGCCGGGGGCCCGTCGTCGATCACCAGGTCGCGCAGGATCCCGCCGCCGAGCGCGGTGATCTCCGACAGCACCACCATGCCGACGACGTCCATCCGCTGCCGCACGGCCACCAGCGCGCCGGACACGGCGAACACGAAGATGCCCGCCAGGTCCAGGTACTGCGGGACCAGTGTCCCGGCCTCGCCCGGCGCCATGTCCCGTTCCCCCTCCGTGCCGTCCGGACCTGGCATTGTGCCCGGTGCCGGGGCCGGGACGGCGGGCGGGGCGGCCTCAGGCGGCCTCAGGCGCCCAGGCCCGGGAAGCCGCCGGAGTCGGGGCCGCGCCGCCGCAGCCACCGGCGGGCGTGCCGTTCGCCCGCGGC
>DATADI010000129.1:0-23859 GCA_036258615.1 Thermomonospora sp.
GGCCCGCTCACCGTGACGTGAGCGGGCCGGGCGGTTCAGTCCGTCAGGGTCCCGGTGCGCGCGACCTCGCCGAGCCACCGGGCGCTGGGCTTCACGGTGCGCGCGAACGTCTCCCGGTCGACCGCGACGAGCCCGAACGTCGGCCGCCACGAACCCCACTCGTAGTTGTCGAGCAGGGACCAGTGCAGGTACCCGCGCACGTCGATCCCGTCGCTCATCGCCCCATGCAGCCCCTTCAGGGCCTCCCGGGTGTACTCGACGCGTTCGGCGTCGTCGTCGGTCGCGATGCCGTTCTCCGTCACCAGGATGGGCACGCCCGGGATGCGCGCCGCCGTGTACCGGACCGCGTTGCCGAGCGCCGCCGGGTAGAACTCCCACTGCGTCATCGTGCGCCGCGCGTCCTCCGGCACCGGAAGCGCCCCCTGCGGGCCGATGAGCACACGCGTGTACGCCTGGACCCCGATGAAGTCGTCATCGGCGGCGACATCAAGGAACTGGTCCTCCCTGGACCACGCCCAGGCGTCCCGCTCGGCGTCCGCGCCCTCCACGGCCTCGAAGTTCTGGTTGGCAACGGTCCACCCGGATTTCAGCCCGGCCGAAACCAGCTCCTTGCGGGCGGCCCGGTGCGCCGCCATCAGGGCCTCGGCCACCTCCTGGTCCGGCGGCGGCATCGCCCCGGCGACCAGCTCCCTCCGCTCGTCCCGCCTGAGCATGGACGCCATCATCGCCAGCATGTTGGGCTCGTTGATGGTGCAGACCCACCCGACCCCGTCCAGGATCGGCAGCACCGCCCGCACGTAACGCCGGAACCGCTCGACGGCCTCCGGCGCCCGCCACCCGCCCGCCTGCTGGAACCACAACGGCGAGGTGAAGTGGTGCAACGTCACCACCGGCGTCAGCCCCCGCTCCAGACACCCCTCCACGATCCGCCGGTAGTGCCCAAGCTCGGCGCGCGACACCCGGCCCTCGACCGGCTCCACCCGCGCCCACTCGACGCCGAACCGGTAGGCGTTGAGCCCGGCGTCCCGCACGATGTCGAGGTCCTCCCGCCACCGGTGGTACGCGTCGCAGGCGTCCCCGCTGCGCTCGGGGAAGGGCCCGCCCTCCCGGTTCTCCAGCGCCCACAGGTCGCTGGCCACGTTGTTGCCCTCGGTCTGGTGGGCGCTCCCCGCCGCGCCCCACAGGAACCCCTCCGGAAACGAGATCCGCACGCTGCCACTCCTCACGGTGAGCCGACAACCAAAACCTACCAGCCGGTTAGTTTTCGCCACTCGCGGCGTACGACCGGTGATCCGCGGTTTCCCGGCCCCTCAGTCCGGATGGCCCTTGCAGGGGAGCCAGTCCAGGGAGCCCGCGCGGCCAGACCCAGTCGCCTCCACCAGCCGGCGAGCCCATACCGACGTGACCCGACCATTCCGGGCCTCACTCGGGCTAAGGCAGGGTGAGGGGGACCTTAAAGGATCCCTAAGGTGGCTGCGGTGGGGGCTTCGGGTGTCTAGCGTCGCTGGTGCGGCCGGTCACCGGCATCATCGGGGAGGTGTGGATGGGCCTGATCCAGGGACGACGGTCCTTCCGGGTTCCTCGGTGCGGCCGGCCGTCGCACCGGACCGCGTCCGGCACCCTCGTCCACGCCCACGACCGATGCGGTCGGGCGGTCGCCATGCAGCCAGCGCCCACCTCCAGACTCCCCCACCCTGGGCGCCAGACCGCCGGCAACGACCGGATCATCGCCCTGCAGGGAATGGGCGGCGTGGAACACGGTTGTCGGGGGTGCCGGCGCGGCTTCGGGAGTTTCCGGCCACGGGGACGGCATCCGGTCTCGAGGCGGGCGTCCTGCCTTCGGCGCGGTGGCAGGGCGCCCACCTGGAGACCGGGGAGGCCGGGTCCGGGCGGGGTCAGGCGGCGAGGCGGGCGCGTGCCTCCATGAGGGCGAAGCCGAGCAGGTTGAGGCCTCGCCAGCGGGAGGGCACGGTGGCGCGTTCGTCGTCCTCGCGCAGGCCGATGCCCCAGATGCGGTCGAGGGGGCTGGCCTCCACGAGGATCCGCCGCCGGGTGCCGAGGAGGTAGGCGCGCAGGGCCGGGTCCTGGCCGAACTTGGCGACGTTGCCCTCGGTCACGATGTCGAACCGGTGGGCGGTCCAGGTGTCCTCGTCGAAGTCGCGGACCTCGCGTCCGAGCTTCTTCGCCTCGCCGGGAGTGGCGGCGGCGATGACGCGGTCGAACGTCCTGTCGTCACCGAACAGCCGCGCCTTGTGGGCCATCATCCAGTGCTCGGCGCTGCGGTAGGTCACGCCGTCCACGGTGAACGGCGCCTCCCACCACTGGCTGAGGCAGCTCTTGCCGACCTCACCCGTACGGGACGGCTGGTGGCCCCAGAAGAAGACGAACTTCAGCGGCTGCCCCTGGTCCTCCAGGGCTCGGACGTCGGCGACGCTCCGCGGTTCGGCTGACATACCCGGCACCCTGCCCTCGCCTCCGGCGGCACCGCAACACCATTACGCAGTCGTGGAGGGGTCGCCTACCGTTCGGTGGCGGTGACGTCGAGGACGGCCTTGCCGGCGATGCGGCGGTCGAGGAGGGCCTGGGCGGCCTCGGTGACGCGGTTCCAGGGGCCGCGCCAGTCGACCTCCGGGGAGAGCCGGCCGTCGGCGACGAACCCCAGCAGCGTCGCGATGTCCGGGCCGAAACGCGTGGCGTCACCGAACGTGTTCATCGACCGGGACGGCCCCAGCGCGAAGATCGAGTGCGAGGGGAAGACCGCCGGTTCGCCGGAGGCCCAGCCGATGTTCTGGATGCTCCCGCCGGGGGCCAGCAGTCCCCACGCCGCGACGAGCTGGGGGCCGCCCACGTTGTCCAGGACAAGGTCCACGGGCCCGTCCACGCCGTCCAGGCCGACGACCACCTGGTGCGCGCCGAGGTCGGCGAGCCCCCGGCCCCGGGCGGCCGACCCCACCGAGGCGATCACGTGGGCGCCGCCCAGCGCGGCGAGCTGCACCGCGTACCGGCCGACGCCGCCCGACGCGCCGGTGATCAGCACGCGCCTGCCCAGCAGCGGGGCGGTGCGCAGCGTCCGCAGGGCCGTCACACCGGCCATGGGGAGCGCGGCGGCGTCCGCCAGGTCCACCTCGTCGGGGACGACCGCCACGGAATCGGTGGTCACCGCCATGCGTTCGGCCCAGGCGCCCGGCCCGAAGGCGGCGACGCGGCTGCCGGCGGCGGGCCCGCTGCCGTCGGCGGCGGCCTCGACGACGACGCCCGACGCGTCGTAGCCGTGCACCGTCCCGGGCGCGAGATGGCTCGCGAACACCACCTCCCCCCGGTTGAGCGAGACGTGGCGGACGTCCATGACGAGCTGGTCGGGCCGGGGCCGCGGCACCTCGGCGTCGGCGAGCCGGAGGGCCGCCGGGGCGTCCGGGTCCACCACGAGCGCGCGCATGACCATCGCTGTCCTCCCTCGGACCGTGAGCGGACCAACGGTCCGCTTATCTTCCCGGTAGCATATACGGACTGCTGGTCCGGTTATGGAGGTCGCGATGCCCGAGCGTGCCGACGCCGCCCGGAACCGCCGCGCCATCCTGCGGGCGGCCGAGCGGCTCCTGGCCGACCAGGGCGGCGACCACGTGACCCTCGACCGGGTCGCGGCCCTGGCGGGGGTCGGCAAGGGCACCGTCTTCCGCCGCTTCGGCAGCCGCGTCGGCCTGCTGAACGCCCTGCTGGAGGAACGCTCACGCACGCTGCGCCAGGCCGTCGCCGACGGCCCCCCGCCCCTGGGCCCCGGCGCGCCCGCCCATGAACGCCTGGACGCCTTCTTGGACGAACTCGGACGCATCGCGGAAGGCAACGCCACCTTGCTGTCGGCGCACGAGCAGGCTTGCGCGGAGGACAAGTACAGCGATCCGAGTTACCTTTTCTGGCACGGCCATATCGCCGCGTTGCTCGCCGAGGAACGCCCCGACCTGGACGCGGAGTTCCTGGCCCACACCATCCTGGCCGTCTTCGACGGTGCCCTGGTGCGGCGCATGACCACTCCCGACGACCCCCGCCGCTTCACCCGCTCCGTCCGTTCCCTGGCCACCACACTCATCGCCGCCCCACGCCCTGATACCGGACGCAGGGTGGCGACGGAACGGGACGGACGGTGGCCCGCAGCCACGATCCGCGACCGCCCCTGACATCCGCACCACCGACGGCCGGAACGCGGTGCCCTGATCAGCGAGGTGCGTGCTCGGCCACCTGGACGGCGAACACGTCGATGCCGACCGCCACGCGACGGTCATCCACCGACGGCCGGAACGCGGTGGCCTGATCAGCGAGGTGCGTGCTTGGCGACGTGGACGGCGAACGGGTCGATGCCGACGGCCGCGCGGCGGTCGTCCATGTGCTCGGGATCCTCGCACGGCCAGGGGACGGGGACCCCGTCGCGGACACCGGCGATCTGCGTGCCGTAGGTCTGCGGGCGGCCCTCGTTCACCCGTACCCGGTCGTGCAGGAACGCCAGGTCGCGCACGCTGGCCTCACCGGCGGCGACGGCCTCCCGCATCAGCGCGAGGGCTCGCCGCTGCAGGTCGAGTTGACGGTCGGCGTGCTGGGCCACCAGCCAGGCCGCCCGCGCCGCCTCCTCCCCCACCGTCGACACGGCAGGCCATCCGTGCTCGTCCAGGATGCGGGCCAGCCGGTCGGCGTGCTCGGCCGTCAGGCGACGCCATTCCAGTTGTTCGGCGAAGTCGTCGCTGACGCCCTTGTGCACCGCCGCGTGGTCCTCGGCGGCCATCGCCATGAGTTCGTCCGTGAGTTCCTCGTGCATTGCACTCCCCCCATTGATCCGGGGACAAGGCTAAACACCGCTGACGGCCGGAAAAATCCTCCTTGGAACCGATGACGAACGCTTTCCGGCGACGCCATAATGGTTCTTGAGCCCGGTCACGCGGACGTGTCGTCGCGCACGACGCCGTAGAGCACCGCGTCCCGCCACCGGCCGTCGCGGAAGGCATAGCTGCGAAGCACGCCCTCCTGAGTGAATCCCGCCTTCTCCAGCGAGCGCCGCTCGGCGGCGTTGGCCACCTCCGTGACGGCCTCGCCCCTGACCATCTGGGTGTGCGCGAACAGGTAGCGGACGAGCAGTTCCTGGGCGCGCGTGCCGTACCCGTGGCCGCGCGCCTCCGGAAGCAGCGCGATCCCGATGCGCCAGCACGAGGACCCGTTCGACGTCACCACCCGCGACCAGGCCACGAACCCCAGCCGGTCCGCACCCCGGACGGCGAGCAGCGGTCCGTCGTCCTCCCCGAGCAGGCCGTTGTCCGCCCACCGTCGCCGCCAGCGCCCGAGATCCCACCAGCCGTGCCCCTGGAGTGGCCCGACGACCCCGGGCTCCCAGAGGAACCGGTCGAGCCATGCCAGATCGTCCTCACGCACGGGCCGCAGTGCCACCTGATCGCCGCTCGTGCCCGTCCACGCCAGCCCCGGCGCCCGGCCCTCGAACGCCTCCGCGTTGACAGCCCGAACGGGCGGCAACTAGCTTTGCTTTGAAAGCAAAGTATTATGGAGGACACTGTGCACGATCATCGGCCCGACCCTGCGCGGAGCGTGAACGAGCAGGTCATCAAGGAGTTCCGGGAGAACAACGGCCGGGTGGGAGGGTTCCTGGAGGGCACGCCCCTGCTGCTCATGACCACGACGGGCAGGAAGACCGGCAAGCCCCGCACCGCCCCCCTCGCCTACCTGCGGGACGGGGACCGCTATCTGGTGTTCGCCTCGAACGCGGGCCGGGACGAGCACCCGGAGTGGTACCTCAACATCCTCGCCGGTCCGCCCCAGGTGACCGTCGAGATCGGCACCAAGGCCGGGCACGTCATCCCGATCGCCGCGCAGGCCGTCCCCCTGGAGGGCGCGGAACGCGACCACCACTGGGAACGGCAGTGCGAGCTCAACCCCGTCTTCCGCGAGTACGAGCGCCAGACCTCACGCACCATCCCCGTCGTGGCCGTCACCCTGCTCGACTTCTCCCGGGACCCCCGGCAGGCCCGGATGATCGCCGAACGGCTGAACGTGATCCACGCCGGTCTGCGCGCCGAACTGGCCACCGTTCGCGAACGCCTCGGCCACGCGGCCGGCGACCGGCCCGAAGACACCGGCCTGCTCGAACAACTCCGCCGTCACTGCCTGACGTACTGCCATGCCCTGCAGACACACCACACCCGAGAGAACGGTGCGTTCACCGCGTTCGAGCGGCAGTTCCCCGGTCTCGCCCCCGTGATCGGCCGGCTCCGCGAGGAGCACCACGTCATCGAGGAGGCTCTCAGCCGTTTCGAGGCGTTCCTCGGCCAGGGCGTCGGGGACGTCACCACCCTCCGCGCCGAACTGGACCGGGTCGTCGCCGACCTGGAAGCCCACTTCGCCTACGAGGAGGAGCAACTCCTCGCCGCCACCGAAAGCCCTGCCCCCTCCCACTGACCTTCACCCGCCAGACCCGCCCGGCCACTGGCGTCAAGCACGGCCCGCCCTCCCATCGGGCCCACGACCAGCCGCACCGTCGCCTCCGGACGAGGGTCCGGTAGCGTAGAGGCGACTACCCAACCTTTGCTTTGGATGCAAAGCCTTATGGGAGATCCGAGCATGTCGACGCAGGGCGCGGACCGCGGAGGGCTGAGCACGGACGAGGCCGTGCGGGCCATGCTGCTGCTCATGCCGCGGGTGGTCGGGCGGGTCAAGCGGACGCCGCTCCCGGAGCAGCTGCGTTCGTTCAACCTCGCGCCGCGGCACCTGTCGCTGTTGTCGTACCTGGTGTTCGACGGGGAGATGACGGTCAACGCCCTCGCCGAGCGGCTGGAGGTGGCGCCGACCACGGTGAGCCTGATGGTGAGCGACCTGACGCGGCAGGGCGTCCTGGAGCGGCGCGGCGACCCGGAGGACCGGCGGCGGACCATCGTCGCCATCACCGGCGAGCCCGCGACGCGGGCGGCGATCGAGGGGTGGCTGGCGATCGGCGCGCGGGCGTGGCAGAAGGCGTTCGAGACCCTGACCGACGAGGAGCGGGCGACGTTCGTCCGGACCATCCACGCCTACGAGTGCGAGGCGTCGGCAGCCGACGCGTGACCGCCGCGACGGAGTGCACCGCGGTTCCCGGGCCGCGGATGATGATTGCGCTTCGAGAGCGTATTGTTACGTACAGTTGCGCCAGGCGTGGGTCAACGGGGATCCCGCCGCAGGCGGCAGCGTGCCGCGCGTCCCGGACCGTGGGCTCCGGGGGCGAGGCGGCATGGAAGGACAGGACCGTGACGAACGATCGGGTGCACCGCAGGACCTTCAGGGGCGATCCGGAGGAGCTGGCGAAGGTCCGGAGCTTCGCGGCGAAGGCCCTGGCGGGATGCCCGGTCCTGGAGGACGCGATCCTGCTCCTGGACGAGGTCGCCGCCAACGCCATCGTGCACACCGACTCCCCCACCGTGGAGGTCGCCCTGCGTCACGTCGGGGACGTCGTCCGCGGCGAGGTCCGTGACGTGGGGGTCTCCGACACGGTCCCGGCCCCGCGCCCGGAGTCCGACGGCGAGAGCGGACGCGGCCTGCTCATCGTCGACATCCTCGCCAAGCAGTGGGGCAGCCGCCGCACCGCCCAGGGCCGCCTGGTGTGGTTCGAGCTGCACGACCCCGACTGCGTCCCCAGGAAGCCCGAGGTCAGCCGGTGAGGAGGGCGCCCAGGCGGGCCGCCTGCACGTCCCAGCGCCACTCGCGCTCCACCCACTCGCGGCCCCGGTCGCCCATCCGGCGGGCCTTCGCCGGGTCCGCCAGCAGGTCGGCGACGGCGGACGCCACACGAGGCACGGAACGGCCGGGGACGACCACGCCGGTCTCGCCGTCCAGCACCGCGTCGGGGGCCCCGCCGGAGTCGCCCGCCACGACGGGCAGGCCCGTGGCGGACGCCTCCAGGTAGACGATCCCGAGGCCCTCCACGTCCAGGCCACGGCGGCGGGTGCGGCACGGCATCGCGAAGACGTCACCGGCGTCGTAGTGCGCGGGCAACTCCTCCCACGGCACGCTCCCGGCGAAGACCACCGACCCGGCCACCCCGCGTTCGGCCGCCAGCCTCTCCAGCGCCTCCCGGTAGGGACCGCCGCCCACCAGCAGCAACGCAGCGTCGGGGACCCGGCGCAGCACGGCGGGCCACGCGTGGATCAGCGCGTCCTGCCCCTTGCGCGGCACCAGCCGGGACACGCACACCGCCACCGGCCGGTCGGCGAGCCCGTACCGGCGGCGGATCTCCGACCCGCCGGAGCCCGCGAAGAACGCCTTCTCGTCCACCCCGGGCGCCAGCCGCCGCATCCGGGCGGCGGCGGCGGGCGACAGGACGGCGGCCATCCGGGACCGGGTGTACTCCCCCAGGTACGTCAGCACGTCCAGGCCGTCGCCGATCCGCCGCAGCACCCGCCGGGCGGCCGGCAGCGACGCCCACGCGGCCTCGTGCCCGTGGGTGATCCCGACGAACCGCTCCACCCCGTACCGGCGCAGCGCGGGCGCCAGCAGCCCGAGCGGCGCGGCGGCCCCGAAGACGACCGTGTCACAGCCCTCCGACCGGGCGATCCGCCCGGCGCGGCGCAGCACCGTCGGCTCCGGCAGCATCAGCGACGTCGGATGCCGCACCACGGGGAACGGCTGCACCGCGTCGAAGTCCGCCGCGCCCTTCCACGCCGGGGCGTACACCACCACCGACCCCGGCGGGCGGCGCACCGCCAGGTTGTGGACGAACGCCTGGATCCCGCCCGGACGGGGCGGGAAGTCATTGGTCACCACCAGAGTCTTGGTCATCTCGCGCCCCAGCATGCCACGGCCCCCGGCATGACGAAGCCCGCCCCGGGCGTCCCGGGACGGGCTCGTCGACACCGCACGGACTAGTGCGTCAGTTCCTTCTGGCCGCTGCGGCCCTCCTCGACCTCGTGGTGGTCGTCGTGCTCCTCCACGGGGATGTCGTCGAAGGTCCAGTAGCGGTTGAGGCGGCCCCGCAGGTGACCCAGCGGCCCCTTGGCGCCGGGCGCCGGGATGCCGTTGGCGTCGGTCGCCGGAGCCCCGAGCGCCTTGTTCTCCTTGGACAGGATGACGGCGCGCTGCTCCTCCTTGGCGGGCTCGTGCTTCTCACTGAACGCCCCCTCGGGCGACATGATGATGATGCCCGCCTCGACGCCGTGGTGCATGGTGGCGGCGTCGCTGCGCTGCAGGCCCAGGCAGACCCGCTTGGTGATGATGTACGCCAGCACCGGGCCGACGAAGATCGCCACACGGAAGAACCAGGTGGTGGCGAACAGCGAGACGTGGAACCGCTCGGCGATGACGTCGTTGCCGCCGGCCAGCCACAGCAGGCCGTAGAAGGTGACGGCCGCCATGCCGACCGCGGTGCGGACGGGGGCGTTGCGCGGGCGCTCCACGGTGTGGTGCCAGCGCTTGTCCCCGGTGACCCACTGCTCGATGAACGGCCACGCCGCGGCGCCGCCGAAGATGATGCCGAGCGGGACCGCCGCCGGGATGAGGACGTTCCAGCTGACGGTGTGGCCGAACGCGGTGGTCTCCCAGTTCGGCATGATGCGCAGCGCGCCTTCCAGCACGCCCATGTACCAGTCCGGCTGCGAGCCCGCCGAGATCGCGCCCGGGTCGTACGGCCCGAACAGCCAGATCGGGTTGATCTGCGCGAACGTCGCCAGCAGGGCGATGACCCCGAAGGTGAACAGGAAGTACGCGCCGGTCTTGGCCATGAACACCGGGTAGAACGGGTAGCCCACCACGTTGTCGTTGGTGCGCTGCGGGCCGGGCATCTGGGTGTGCTTCTGGTGCCACATGATCATCATGTGCGCGGTCACCAGCGCCAGGATGATGCCCGGGATGAGCAGCACGTGGATGGTGAACAGGCGCGGGATGATCTCGCCGTGCGTGCCGTGCGGGAACTCCCCGCCGAACAGGAACATGTAGATGTACGTGCCGACCACCGGGATCGACTCGGCGACACCCTGGGTGATCCGCAGGCCGGTGCCCGACAGCAGGTCGTCCGGCAGCGAGTAGCCGAACAGGCCCTCGACCATGCCGAGGGTGAACAGCCCGATGCCGATCAGCCAGTTCAGCTCACGCGGTTTGCGGTAGGCGCCGGTGAAGAACACCCGCAGCATGTGGGCGACGATCGCGCACATGAACAGGATCGCGGCCCAGTGGTGCATCTGCCGCATCAGCAGGCCGCCCCGCACGTCGAAGCTGATGTGCAGGGTGGAGGCGTACGCCTCCGACATCCGGACGCCGTTGAGCTTGGTGTAGGACCCCTCGTAGGTCACCTCGTGCATGCTCGGCTGGAACCACAGCGTCAGGAAGGTCCCGGTGAGCAGCAGGACGACGAACGAGTAGAGGGCGATCTCACCCAGCATGAAGGACCAGTGGTCCGGAAAGACCTTCTTCATGTTGCGCTTGAAGAAGGTGGTCGATCCGAGCCGGTCGTCGATGAAGTTCAGCGGCCCTGAGACCGCCTTGGGCGGGGTGCCGCCCGTGGCCGGTGTGCTCATCCGCGCTCCCAGAAGCTCGGGCCCACCGGCTCGGGGAAGTCGCCGGTGGCGATCAGATAGCCGTTCTCCACCGACAGCGGCAGCTGCGGCAGCGACCGCGCCGCCGGGCCGAAGATGACCTTGGCGCCGTCGGTGGCGTCGAAGGTCGACTGGTGGCACGGGCACAGGATGTGGTGGGTGGTCTGCTCGTACAGGGCGGCCGGGCAGCCGACGTGCGTGCAGATCTTCGAGTACGCCACGATCCCGTTGACGTGCCAGTTCTCCCGGCCCTTGACCGGCTTGAACTTGTCGGCGGGGACGTTGATGAGGATGGTGACCGCCTTGGCGATGTCGTTCATCGCGTGGTGCGACTTCTCGATCCCCTCCGGCAGCACGGTGATCATCGAGCCGGGGGTGGCGAAGTCGCTGACCCGCAGCGGCCGGTTGGTCCCGTCCACGACCAGCCGCACGCCCTTCCTGCCGTGCGCCTTGGCCTCCTTGACGGCCTCGCCCCAGAACGTGTGGCGCAGCCGCTTCTCCGGCAGCGGGCCGAGGTCGCGCAGCAGTACCAGCGGCGCCAGCCCGAGCGGCGCGGCGGCCAGCAGCAGGGTCCGGCGCAGCAGCGGGCGCTTGGTGACCGCGCTGTCGGCGGCGCCCTCCAGGAAGTTCGCGTTGAACTCCTGGCGGGTCTCCTCCTCGGAGTACAGGTTGCCGCGCTGCTGGATGATCTGCTTGCTGGTCATCAGGCGGCGCACCCAGATGGTGACGCCGATCGCCATGGCCAGCATCGCCACGGTCATCCCCGCGCCGAGCAGGTAGTTGGACGTCCGCGCGTCGTCGAGGCCGTGCATGCCGTTGTCGCCCAGCGTGCCGCTGTAGACGTAGGCGGCGATGAAGCCGACGCTGCCGAGCGCGGCCAGCAGGAAGAACAGCGCCACGACGCGCTCGGCGCGCCGGGCGGACGCCTCGTCCAGCTCGGCCCCGGCGCCGTGCGGCGCGGGCTCGCCCTCCTCGGCGACCAGCAGCCGGCCCTCCTGCGTGGGCGTGCCGACCACGCGCTTGGGCGACTGGGCCTGCTCGTGGATCGCGTCGCCCGGCTCCATGGGCTCGTTCGAGCCAGTGTTGTTGTCGCTCATGACTTCTTCAGCTTCTTGGGCTTCTTGGCGGTCAGCCACATGGCCGCCAGGACCATCATCGTCATGCCGACCAGCCAGCCGGCCAGGCCCTCGGCCACCGGGCCGATGCGGCCGAGGCCGTTGCCGCCGGGGTTGGGCTCCTCACGCGTCTGCACGACGTAGGCGATGATCGCCTGCTTCTCCTTGGGCGTCAGCGTGGTGTCGTTGAACACCGGCATCGCCTGCGGCCCGGTCAGCATGGCCTCGTAGATCTGCCGCGGGGTGACCTCGTCGGTGCTCAGCGGCGGGGCGTACTTGCCGCCGGTCAGCGCGCCGCCGGAGCCGACGAAGTTGTGGCACTGGGCGCAGTTGGTGCGGAACAGCTTGCCGCCGAGCGCGACGTCGCCGCCGTCCGGGTTCACCAGCGCGTCGGAGGGCACCTCGGGACCGCCGCCCAGCGACTGGATGTAGTTGCGCAGGTCGGCCAGGTTCTTCTCGGCCTGGGCCTTCTGGTGCAGGGCCTTCTCGCGCAGCTCCGGGTCGTGCTGGTCGGTCGGGATGTCGGTGTTGAACTCCGGGATCGGCTTCTTGCGCGGCATCTGGGCGCCGGGGTTCATCGCGGGCATGCGGCCCGTGGAGACCTGGAAGTCGACCGAGGCGGCGCCGACGCCGATCAGGCTCGGCGCCAGCGGCCGGCCCTTGGCGTCCTTGGTGCCCTCGGCCTGCGGGCCGTGGCAGCTCGCGCAGTTCTTGTTGTAGAGCTGCCGGCCGTTGGCCAGGTCCGCGGCGACCTGGCTCGCGTTGGCCGCCTCGGCACGGTCGGTACGCGGCGAGAATCCGGCGTAGATCGCGCCGATCGCCGCCAGGGCCGCCAGCACGACGGCGTAGCCCGCCCACGGGCGCCGTCGCCATGCGGTGAACCTTTTCACGGATATCCCCGTTCGGGTCATGTCGGTGGAAGTACGGCAGGGACTAGTAGTCGAGCAGGTAGATCACCCCGAACAGGCCGATCCAGACCACGTCGACGAAGTGCCAGTAGTACGACACGACGATCGCGCTGGTCGCCTGCTCGTGGGTCCACCGCTTGGCCGCGTAGGTACGGCCCAGCACGAACAGGAAGGCGATGAGCCCGCCGGTCACGTGCAATCCGTGGAACCCGGTGGTCAGGTAGAACACCGAGCCGTACGGAGACGACGAGAGCGTCAGCCCGTCCTTGGTGACCAGGTTGTAGTACTCGTAGATCTGGCCACCCACGAAGTACGCGCCCATGAGGAAGCTCAGCACGTACCACTCGCGCAGGCCCCACCGGGTGAAGTTGAGCAGGCCGCCGTCGCGCCCGACCTTGCCCGCCTCCGCCTTGAACACGCCCATCTGGCACGTCACCGAGGACAGCACCAGGATCAGGGTGTTGAACGAGGCCAGCGGCAGGTCGAGCGGCGCACCGGGCCAGGCGTGCTCGCCGTCCTGACCGATGATCACCGAGCGGATGGTGAAGAACATCGCGAACAACGCCGCGAAGAACATCAGCTCGGACGACAGCCAAACGATCGTCCCCACGCTGACCAGGTTGGGACGGTTGGTCCGAGCGTGCGGAGTTGCCTTTATCGCGGATGCTGTTGCCACGGGCAGCATTATTACGTCACCCGCCCGAGGTCCGACGCACGACCCCCCGTCAGGGGTTCCCGCCGGGCCGGACCCGGTAGCCTAGGCTGCCATGAGCACCTCCCCGTCCGGCGCCGCCGGCGCCCACGGCAGCAGCGCCCCCCTGAAGGTCCTGGTGTACAGCGACGACGCCGACACCCGCGCGCAGGTGCGGATGGCGATCGGCCGGCGGCCCGCCGCCGACCTTCCCCCGGTGGAGTACGTGGAGGTCGCCACCCAGCCCGCCGTGGTGGCGCGGCTGGACGAGGGCGGCATCGACGTGGCGGTGGTGGACGGCGAGGCGCAGCCCGCCGGCGGGCTCGGCGTCTGCCGGCAGGCCAAGGACGAGGTGTACGACTGCCCGCCGTTCGTGGCCATCATCGCGCGGCGGGACGACGGCTGGCTGGCGACCTGGTCGCGGGCCGACGCCGTGGTGAGCCAGCCGCTGGACCCGATGGCGCTGGCGCAGGCGGTGGCCTCCCTGCTGCGGCAGCGGCTCGCCACCCGGCTCCCGGTCCGCTAGCCCCTTCCTTTCTCTCGCACCGCACCGCTCGGGGAGCCCCATGGACGCGCGCACCAGCTGGCCCGCACTGCTCAACGCCCTGCTCGACGGCGAGTCGCTGTCGTCGGAGGAGACGGCGTGGGCGATGAACCAGATCATGGCGGGCGAGGCGACGGACGCGCAGATCGCCGGATTCGCGGTGGCGATGCGGGCCAAGGGCGAGACGGTCGCCGAGGTCGCCGGGCTGGCCGACGGGATGCTGGCCAACGCCACCCCGATCGCGGTGGATCCCGGTCCGGACGGCCCGATCGCCGACCTGGTCGGCACCGGCGGCGACCGCGCCAACACGGTGAACTTCTCCACGATGGCGTCGATGGTGGCGGCGGCGGCCGGGGTGCGGATCGTCAAGCACGGCAACCGCGCCGCGTCCTCCTCCAGCGGCTCGGCGGACCTGCTGGAGGCGCTCGGCGTGGCGATCGACCTGCCGCCGGAGCGGACCGCGCGGGTCGCCGAGGAGGTCGGCATCACCTTCTGCTTCGCGCCGCTGTTCCACCCGGCGCTCAAGTACGCCGCCAAGCCCCGCCGGGACCTGGGCACCCCGACGGTGTTCAACTTCCTGGGCCCGCTGACCAACCCCGCGCGGCCCCGGGCGCAGGCGGTGGGGGTGTTCCATCCCCGGATGGCGGGGGTGATCGCGGGAGTGCTGGCCGAGCGCGGCTGCTCGTCCCTGGTGTTCCGGGGCGACGACGGGCTGGACGAGCTGACCACGACGGGCACCTCGACGGTGTGGGTGGTCCGCGAGGGCACCGCCGAGCAGGTCACCTTCGACCCCGCCGACCTGGGCCTGGCCCGTTCGACGCCGGAGCAGCTGCGCGGGGCCGACGCCGTCCACAACGCCCGGGTCGCCCGCGCGGTGCTGGGGGGCGAGCCGGGCCCCGTGCGGGAGATGACGCTGCTGAACGCCGCCGCCGTGATGGTCGCGGCGCAGGGCGCGCCTCCGGCGCAGGAGCTGACGGCGGCGTTGCGCGCGGCGTACGAGCGGGCCGCCGAGACGGTCGACTCGGGGGCCGCCGCCGCGCTGCTGGACCGCTGGACGCGGGTCTCGCAGTCGCTGCGCTGAGCCTCAGTCCGGCAGGCCGAGGGAGAAGGCCGCCTCCAGGTCGTGCTGGGAGTAGGTCTGGAAGGCGATGTGGGTCTCGGTGTCGCGGATGCCGGGGACCTTGTTGAGGCGGCCGGGGATGATCTCGGCGAGTTCCTCGTGCCGGCGGACGCGCACCATGGCGATCAGGTCGTACTCGCCGGTGATGCTGTAGACCTCGCTGACCCCGTCGAGGGCGGCGACGGTCTCGGCGACCTCGGGGATCCGGGCGACGTCCGTCTTGATCAGCACGATGGCGGTGATCACTGGTCCTCCTGCTTCCGTGCGGGACGGGGGCAGCCTATCGGGGCGGGGCGGAGCGCAGTGACTCCAGCATCGCCGTCAGGGCCTCGGTGGTGGCGGCGAGGTCGCCGGGGTCGGCGGAGCGGGCCAGCCACATCGCGGCCTCGTTCATGGCGCCCGACAGCAGCCGCGCCACGGGGGCGACGGGCCGGGGCGCGAGGACCCCGGCCTCGGCCAGGGCGGTGAGCGCCTCGACCAGGTGCCGGGCGGAGGCGGCCTCGTCCATGGCGCGCCACTCGTCCCAGCCGAGCACGGCGGGGCCGTCGATGAGCATGATCCGCTGGACCTCGGGGTCGGCGCTGGCGGCCAGGAAGGCGCGGCAGCCGGCGAGCAGCTGCGCCCACGGGTCGGCCTCGGCGTCGGCCGCGGCGGCGACCCTGGCCCCGACCTCCTGCTGCACCTCCTCCAGCACGGCGCGGAACAGGTCGGCCTTGCCGTCGAACTGGTGGTAGAGGGCGCCCTTGGTCACCCCGGCGGCCCGCACGATCTCGGCGAGCCCGACCGCGCCGTAGCCGTGCGCGGCGAAGAGCCGGCGGGCCTCGGCGACGAGCGCCCTGCGGGTGCGCTCGCGTTGCCCGGCCTTGGTGCGGGGGGCGGGCGGTTCGGTCACGGCGGTGCCTCCCGATTGACATACCAGCGGTACGTATCTAGGTTAGCGCAACATACCGACGGTACGCGTCTTGGTCGATCCCTGGAGGTACCCATGAGCCTGACCAGCTTCTATCCCGTCGTCTGCACCCGGCGGCCCGCGGAGTCCCGCGACTTCTACACCCGGCTGTTCGGCTTCGAGGTCACGTTCGAGGCGGACTGGTACGTGAGCCTGCGCCACCCGGAGCCGCCGCACCACGAACTGGCGCTCCTCGACCACACCCACCCCACGATCCCGGACGGCTACCGCCTCCCGGTGCGCGGGCTGCTGCTGAACTTCGAGGTCACCGACGTGGACGCCGAGTACGAGCGGCTGGTGGTCAAGGAGGGCCTGACCCCGGCGCTGCCGCTGCGCAGCGAGGACTTCGGCCAGCGGCACTTCATCGTGCCCGACCCCGACGGCGTGCTCATCGACGTCATCACGCCGATCCCGCCGTCGGAGTCCTACGCCGGGCAGTACGTCACGCCCTGAGGAGCCCGGTCACTCCCCCGCCAGCGCCACGGCGCGGCGCGTCGGCCCGGCCCGGCGGGCGACCAGCGCGAACAGCAGACCGGCGACGAAGCCGTAGATGTGCGCGACGTAGGCGACGTTGCTGTCCTCGTCGCCGAGCGAGACCCACTGGAGCACGAACCACAGGCCCAGCACCACCCACGCGGGCAGGCGGCTGACGACGAAGGGCGGAACGTAACTGACGATGCGGCCCCGGGGATTGAGGACCAGGTACGCGCCCAGCACCCCGGCGATCGCCCCGGAGGCCCCGATCAGCGGCACGGTGGAGTCCGGGGAGGTGTAGGCGAACCCGTACACGGCCACCAGCCCGAACAGCAGGTAGCTCAGCAGGTACCGGAGCCTGCCGAACCGGTCCTCCACCCCGGCGCCCAGCACGAACAGCATCACCACGTTGCCCGTCAGGTGCAGCCAGTCCCCGTGCAGGAACATCGACGTGAACGCCGAGACCCAGGGCGTCTTGTCGAACGCCTCGACCGTGCAGGGGCCGACCCGGTCGGGGGCCGCCTGCTGCTCGCCGGTGGTCAGCTCCTTGGGGATCGCCCCGTGCTCCAGGGTGAACTCCACCGCGTTGCACTCGCGCACCTGCCCCTGCCCGTAGGCGAGGGCGAAGTTGGCCATGGGCGTGAACAGGAAGACCACGACGTTGACCGCCACCAGCAGATACGTCACCACCGGGGCTCGCCGGGCGGGCTGGCTGTCATAGAGCGGCAGCGCCACGCTGTCTCCCTTTCGGCTCCCCCGGCACGCGGAACGTCGGAATCGTCCCGCTCACCTTAGTGGGCGGCCGGGCCGCCGGGCGTCGCCTTCGCGGTGGTCCACCGGGGCGTAGGCGCGGTCGATCCAGGCGCGCAGGCCCTCGGCCCCGTGCAGCGGGCAGCTCCAGGTGCCGTCCACCTCCACCAGCCGCGTGCCGGGGCCGTCCAGCCAGCGCAGCACGCACTCCATCTCCTCGGGCGTGGCGCTGCCCGCCGGGCCCGGCCCGGGGAGGACCGTCTCGGAGGTGGCCACGACGGCGTCGACGTACGGCCACGGATGGGCGCCGGGCGGGATCGTTCCCGTGCCCGCGAGCCTGCCGTACCGGACGACGGCCAGGTCCCAGCCGCCGCCGAAGCCGGGCCGCGCGGCCACCAGCTGGGCGCACCCGGCCAGGGCCGACAGGCGCTGGGCCCGCGCGGCGGCCCGGACGAACGCCGCCAGCCGGTCGCGCTGGGCGGCGGCCTCCTCGTAGCGCAGCTCGGCGGCGAGCCGGTCGATGCGGACCTGCGCGGCGGCCACGACCGGGCGGACGTCGCCGCGCATGACGCCGAGCGCCGTGCCGACGTGCCGGGCGTACACGTCGGGCGGCTCACGGCCCTCGCAGGGCGCACCGCACCGGCCGATCTCGGCGAGCACACAGGTGCGGGCACGGCCCTGCTCGACGATCCGGGGGGTGAGGCGCTGGGTGCACTGACGCAGCGGCACCGCCTCGTGCAGGGCGGAACGCGCCTCCTCCGCCTGCCGGGTGGAGCCGAACGGCCCCAGGTAGGCCGCCTCGTCGTCGCGGCACTCACGGACGATCGACAGGCGCGGGAACGGCTCTCCCACGGTCAGCTTGAGCCACAGCGCACGCTCGGGGAACTTCGAGCGGCGGTTGTAACGGGGCTTGTGTTCGGCGATGAGGCGCAGCTCGCGGACCTCGGCCTCCAGGCCGGTGGCGCACACGATGGGCCGGACCCGCTCGGCCAGGCCCACCATCTCGCGGACCCGGCGGCGCGTCTCGGAGGCGGTGAAGTAGGACCGCACCCGGGTGCGCAGGTCGCCGCTCTTGCCGACGTACAGCACCTCACCGTCGGCGCCCTCGAACACGTACACGCCGGGGGCGCTGGGCATCCCGTCGACCAGGTGCCGTTTGCGCTGCTGCTCGGGGGTGGGCGTCTTGGCGAAGGCGCGCATCTCCTCCAGCGAGTGCACGCCGAACGACCCGAGCCGCTCGATCAGCCCGTGCAGGACGTCCACGGTGGCCTTCGCGTCGGCCAGGGCGCGGTGGCAGGGCTCGGTGCCCGACCGGAAGAAGCGGGCCAGCGTGCCGAGCCGGCAGTTGGGCACCTCGTCGCGGGTCAGCACCCGGCGGGCCAGGTCGGCGGTGTCGACCACCGGGAAGGACGGCCAGGCGTACCCGTGGGCCGCGCACGCCGCGCGCAGGAACCCCACGTCGAACCGCGCGTTGTGGGCCACCAGCACGCAGCCACGGGCGAACTCCAGGAACGCGGGCAGCACCGACTCGACGCGCGGCGCGGCCATGACCATCTGCTGGGTGATGCCGGTCAGCACAGTGATGAACGGCGGGATCGGGGCGCCCGGATCGACCAGCGTGCCGAACTCGCCGAGCGGCTCGCCGCCGCGCACCTTGACCGCCCCGATCTCGGTGATCGCCGAGTCGGCCGGGGAGCCGCCGGTGGTCTCCAGGTCCACCACGACGAAGGTGACGTCCGCCAGCGGGGTGCCGAGATCGTCGAGAGTGCCCTGGACGCCCTGTGCCGTCCGCCCGGTCGCCCAGTCCACGATCCCGTCAGAGGTCATGGCGGTGACCGTAGACCAGACCCCCGACATTTCAGTCCGGTCACCGCCCGCTCGCGGCCGGTCGGGGGGCTCTAGGGTGGGAGCCGTACGCTTGTGCGTTTGCGATCCGACATGCGTTTGCGATCCCGCTTCGCGTGGAACGCCGGTGAGAACCCGGTTCGCGCGTCGTGCGGCGCGGCCGGAGCCTGGGAGGAGCACGATCATCGACAGCGGCCCGGAAACCCCCGAGCTCTCGCAGGAGCCGCCGGAACGGCTCGACGGCCCGCTGCCGGAGGCGGTGCGCCAGCAGGTCGTGGAGGCCGCCGCGGAGCTGATCGGGGCGCTGCCGCTGGACGAGGTCCCGCCCTCCCTGCGTCCGTTCGCCCGGTGGGAGCGCCGCAAGCGGGCCCGGCACGCCGGGCGGCACATCGCGCCGCTGCTGGAACGGGACGCCGCCTTCCGCGCCAAGGTCGCCGCGCCGCTGCGGCACGCCCGTCCCGAGCTGGCCGAGGCGGTCGAGGCGGGCACCGTCCCCCCGGCCGCCGACCCGGTGGACGTCGCCGTCATCGCCTACCTGGTGCGGCCCCCCGGCTGGCCGGAGATGGTCGAGGCCGCCCGGCGGGAACTGGAGCGCTCCGCCAGCGCCGCCGAGGACCAGGCCCACGAACGCCGGGTCGCCGCCCTCCAGCAGGAGCTGGCCGCCGCCCGCGCGGCCCGCGCCCAGGAGGTGGACCGGCTGCGCGCCGAGCTGCGCGAGGCCAAGGCGGAGATCTCCGACCTGCGCCGCAGGCTGCACGAGGAGCGGGTGGCCGCCCGCGCCGCCCGCGACCGGGCCGAGGCGGTGGCCGCCGAGACCGAGCGCGAACGCGTCGCGGGCAAGGAGGCGGGCGCCGCCGCCGAGAAGGAGCTGCGGCGGCTGCGGGCCCGGCACGCGCAGGCCGAGGCGACCGCCGAGAGCGCCCGGCGCGCCGCCCGCGAGGGCCGCAACGTCGACGACGTCCGGCTGCGGATGCTGCTGGACACGCTGGTCGACGCCGCCCAGGGGGTACGGCGGGAGCTGGCCCTGCCGTCGATGATCGAACGTCCCGCCGACGCGGTGGGCACCGGCCCCGAACGTCCCGCCCACCGGACGCTGCCCGGCCGGGCCCTGTCGGACGACGACCCCCAGCTGCTGGACCGGCTGCTGACGCTGCCCCGGGTGCACCTGGTCATCGACGGCTACAACGTCACCAAGACCGGGTACGGCGACCTGCCGCTGGCCGACCAGCGCGGGCGGCTGGTGAGCGGCCTGGGCGGGCTGGTGGCGCAGACCGGCGCCGAGGTCACGGTGGTGTTCGACGGCGCCGAGCTGGACGCGCCGGTGGTGATGGCCGCGCCGCGCGGGGTGCGGGTGCGGTTCAGCAGGCCGGGGCAGACCGCCGACGAGCTGATCGGCGAGCTGGTCCGGGCCGAGCCCCCGGGGCGCCCCGTGGTGGTGGTCTCCTCCGACCGCGAGGTCGCCGACGCCGCCCGCCGGGCCGAGGCCCGGCCCGCGCCCGCGACGCTGCTGCTGCGCCGCCTGGGACGCACCTGAGGCCCGTCCGCACGTCACGGGATTCTGTCGTACCCGTCGCTTAGCGTCGTCTCCGTCGGCACGACCGGCACCGGCCGGCACCGGCCGGCACGAGGAGGAGACGTCATGTGGATCGAGTGCGGCACCTGCCGGGTGCGGGCCTGCGCGGACTGCGTGGTCACCACCCTGCTCCAGGTCGGCGCCCCCGGCACGGAGGCGCCCCCCGACCAGGTGGTGTACCTGGACGACCGGGAGCTGGCGGCGCTGGACCTGCTCGCCGTGCTGGGCATGGTCCCGCCGCTGCGCCACGAACACGCATCGTGATGAAATAGTCGCCTATGGTCACTGAACCGGATTTACCACGGGAGAAACGCACGAATCGGTTGTGACCGGTGTGACCCGTCGCTAGTGTCGTCCGCCGAAGAGGCGTGGACGAGAGGGGCTTTACACACCGTGGCCAGCCAGAAGACCCGCCGGTTCTGGGCGACCGCCTGTCTCACCGTCGCGACGACGGTGGCACTACCCGTCGCCGGTGTGCACGCGGAGCCCACGCCCTCGGCCTCGACGGTGCAGAAGAAGCTCGACAAGCTCAACGAGCAGGTCGACAAGCTCGTCGAGAAGTACAACCAGGCCAACGAGGACCTCAAGACCGCCAAGGCCAAGCTGAAGGCCGCCCAGAAGGCCGTCAGGACCGAGCTGGCCGACTTCGAGAAGACCCGCGCCCGGGTCGCCCAGATGGCCGCCGACGCCTACAAGAACGGCGACCTGGGCGACCTGAAGGTGTTCGTCGGCAGCAAGGACCCGCAGGCCCTGCTCGACCAGAACGCGGTCTTCACGCACCTGTCCCGCAACCGCAGCTCCGAGCTGACCGTGTACCTGGCCGCCGCCCAGCGCCTGCAGCGCCGGCAGGCCCAGGCGCAGGAGGCCTACGACGACGTGCTGCGGCGGCAGAAGGAGATCAAGGAGCAGAAGGAGAAGGTCGAGAAGTCCATCGACCAGCAGAAGAAGCTGCTCCGCAGGCTCGGCGTCACCCCGGACCGGCCGGGCGGCGGGGGCGGCACCTACCGGGGCCCGGCCAGCGGCCCGGCGCGCGAGGCCCTGCAGTTCGCCTACGCCCAGATCGGCAAGCCCTACCAGTACGGCGCCGCCGGGCCCGGCAGCTACGACTGCTCCGGCCTGATGATGCGGGCATGGGGCGCCGCCGGGGTCAGCCTGCCGCGCACCACCTACTCGCAGTACAGCGCCACCCGCCGGGTCTCCCGCAGCGACCTGCAGCCCGGCGACCTGGTGTTCTTCAGCGGCCTGGGCCACGTGGGCATGTACGTGGGCAACGGCCAGATGGTCCACGCCCCGCGCACCGGCAAGAACGTCGAGGTCGTCACCATCACCTCGGGCTACTACGCCTCCAACTACTACGGCGCGGGGCGCCCGTAGCGGCCGTCGGAAGATCCTCCCTTGACCGGGAATGAACCGGGGCGGGGGTGGGTTTTACCCTTCGAACAACCTGGGAAGAGCGAGCGCACGGTCCCCGTGACCTGCATCATGTCCGGTTTGCGGATGATTTGCCTTCCCGTGGGTGTTTGGTACCTTATGTCGGACAGCGGCGCTTTCCATGCGTCGTACCGGTGGCGGCGTCCCCCAGACGCCGCCCGCGCAACGGCCGGCCCGGCCGTCCGGCGCCCGAGGTGGCGGCGGCGGTCCCGAGCGGACCGGCCGGGAACAACCAGGCACTCATCAGAATCAGCGCCGCATCGTGCGGCCACGCCGAGTCCGGATCCGTCCTCCTCGTGCACAGACTCCGACCACCGGCCACGCCGGGGCGGAGGGGCACGACAGGGCCTCCGGAGCCGGGGACCCACCATCCCTGGGGTGAATCGGCGCCTCCCGCCTGTGGAGCATCCGCGGGTGAGACGTGCCGTAGGGCGACTTCCAGCCCGAACCCGTCAGCTAACCCGGTAGGCGTCTGGAAGAAGGAGTAACCCCTGTCCAGCCACGCTGTCCACAGCATCGGTAAGAACGTCAAGCTCGCCGTCGCCGCGATCGGCGGCACGCTGGCCCTGACCCCCGTTCTGGTCCTCGCCACCGCGACACCGGCCGAGGCGCCCACCGGAGGGGCCGTCGGCGAGATGGTCCGGCAGGCACAGACCGTGACCTGGCATGACCACCGGCACGCCGGCCCGCAGCAGGCCGGAACCGCCGGACACGGCGTCGCCCAGCGCTGACGCCCCGGCCTCGGTGCCCTCCAGCGGCACCCCTTCCTGAGGCCCCACGATCTCCCCACCGGCCCGGCCGACGCCGCGCCGAGCCCTGCACAGGCAGGGATCCATCCACACATCCGAAGACGGACGCCCGTGCCCGGGTGTCCGCCGCCGAGTCCGCACGTCCTCAGACAGGGCGAACGCGGAGCCGGGGACCCACCGCAGTTCTGGGGTGAATCGGCCGATCCGGCCGTAGGGCGACTTCCAGCCCGAACCCGTCAGCTAACCCGGTAGGCGGCCAGGAAGCAGAGGAGCAAGCCTTGGCAGGCAAGCGCCGCATCAACCGTCTCACCAGCACCTTCACCAACAAGCACAACGCCCTGGCCAGCGCCCTGGTCACCGGCGCCGTGGCCACCACCGCGCTGACCATCGCCACCCAGGCCCCCGCCTCGGCCGCCGACGCGGCCGTCGCGCAGGGCGCCCAGGGTCCCGCCGCCCGCGCCGAGCTGCTGGCGGACGCCAACGCCGAGGTCAAGGCCGCCAAGAAGGCCGAGCGCAAGGCCGCCAGGAAGCAGGCCGAGCGCGACGGCGAGAAGACCCTCACCGCGACGAAGCTGGTCAAGGCCGACGACATCATCAGCCTCGCCAAGACCCAGCTGGGCCAGTCCGAGGACGGCAGCGGCAAGAGCAAGTTCGGCCGCTGGTACGCCTCCACCGAGCGCGCCCGGGAGACCATGAAGCGCGACGCCGGCGGCGGCAGCCCGAAGATCTACGAGGACGCCGCCTGGTGCTCGATGTTCATCTCCTGGCTGGGTGAGAAGACCGGGTTCTCCGACCAGATGGGCGCGGACGCCTGGACCATCACCCACGCCGAGTGGTTCAAGGACGAGGGCCGCTGGGGCAGCAAGCCCAAGCCCGGCGCGGTCGTCTTCTTCGACTGGGGCGGCAGCAAGAGCCTCCAGGCCATCGACCACGTGGGCCTGGTCACCGACGTGACCGGCGACGGCGAGTTCCGCACCGTCGAGGGCAACACCTCCAACGCGGTCCGCGCCAAGACCCGCACCACCGACCAGGTCGTCGGGTTCGGGTACCCGAACTACGCCAGGTGATCCCCTCGGGCGACCGTGCTCGTCACCGGTGACGGGTCAATAGGATCACCGGCATGGACGACGCATCGGGGAGCCCCCCGACGAGCACCGGCCGGC
>DATADI010000130.1:0-14591 GCA_036258615.1 Thermomonospora sp.
CTCACCGGCGGCGAACGGGATCGCCGCGCCGCAGCCCACGAACCAGGCGCGGGGCAGGTCACGCCGCAGCACGTCGCCCAGCCGGTCCTGGCGGGGGAAGCCCAGGCCCACGAACACCACGTCGGGGTCGGCCTTCACCAGCCGGTCCCGGACCTCGGCGACCTTCGCGGGGTCGGCGTCGAACCCCATCTCCGGGGCGTGGGCGCCCGCGACGACCAGCCCCGGGCACCGCTCCGCCAGCCGTTCGGCGGCGCGCTCGGGGACCCCGGGCGGCCCGCCGCCGAGCAGGTACACCGACCGGCCGCACCGGGCCATCGCCGCGCTCAGGCTCCAGATCAGGCCCGCGCCGGTGACCCGGCCGGGCAGCGGACGGCGGCCCAGCCGCGCGGCCCACACGATCGGCATCCCGTCGGCGACCACCACGTCCGCCCCGGTGACCAGCGCGAACGCGTCCGGGTCGCGGAGGGCCTGCCGGACGATGTCGATGTTCGGGGTGACGATCCGGCCGCCGTCGCCCCGCTCCAGCGCGGCGGCGACACGTGCGACGACCTGCTCCTCGGTGAGCGCGTCGAACGGCAGGCCGCGCAGCACCACCCGGCCGCTCATATGCCGTGCCCCCGGGCGTGCAGGCCGCGCAGCACCCGTTCGTCGGAGACCACCCCGGCGGCCACGGCCAGCGCGAACGGCACCCGCCGCTCCCGCCAGTTGGCGCGCACCGCCCGCCCGGCCCAGCGCACCGCGGCCCGCCGCCGCCCCAGCCCGGCCGACCAGAACGCGATCTGCCCGTACACGCGGGCCGCGCCGACCGGGTCGGCGGCCAGTTCCGGATGGTGGGCGAGCATCCACTCCAGCCCGGCGATCTTGGTGGCGTACTCCCCGGCGAACAGCGACGTCCGGCCCCACAGCACGCGCACCAGGGGCCGGTCCACGTTGACGATCGGGTGCCGCCGCGCCGCCCGCAGCGCCAGGTCCCAGTCCTCGTTCTGCCCGGCCGGGATGGTCTCGTCGACGAGCCCGATGCCGGTCTCGGCGTCCAGCAGCGCCGCCCGGCGGGCCAGGTACGTGGAGGAGTGCACCATCACCATCCGGGACCGCACCAGGTCGGCGTGCTCGATGCGGTCTTTTCCCGCCAGGCGCGGGTTCTGCTCGCCACGGAACTCCACGACGATGCCGCAACTGGCGAACTGCGCCGCCGGTTCGGCCTCCAGTGCCGCGACCTGGGCGGTGAGCTTGCCGGGCAGCCACTCGTCATCGTCGTCGCAGAACGCCACCAGGTCCGTGTCCAGGGCCAGGATGCCGGTGTTCCGGGCGCCCGGAAGGCCCGGGGTCCGCTCGTTCACCATGACCCGGACGCGCCCGGCGGGGTCCAGGTCGGCCAGCGAGAGGTCGGGCTCGGCGCGGTCGAACACCACCACGGCCGTCAGCTCACCCGCGTAGTCCTGCGCCAGCACCGCCGCGAGCGCACCCCGCAGCAGTGCGGGCCGGTTGTGCGTGGGCAGCACCACACCCACCGACGGAAGGGCCGTCACGACGCTCCTCCCACGTACCCGTAGTGACGCAGCAGCGGAAGCGTCAGCGCGGTCACCTTCCGCTGGTCGGGCGGCGCGAGCCGGGTGCGCCACCGCTCGTCGGCGCGCAGCTCGATCCGGCCCGTCCGGAACCGCATGGGGTTGCCGGACGCGGTGTGGCTCACCGACAGCTCCGCGTGCCGGTCACCGAGGAACCCCAGGGCCTCCTCGTCGGCGGGCAGCCCGGCGAACCCAGCGATCCGGCGGACCCCGGCGACCGGGTCGCGCAGGAACTCCTCGTACCGCATCCGCCGCACCGGCACCCCCCGCCGGGCCAGCACCTGGAACGCGGCGTTCTCGGCGTTCCACTGCACGGCGGTCCGCGCCGGCGACCACTGGGTCATGAACTCCTCGCCCCCGGCCGCCGCCTCCGGGCGGCGCACCTGCCGCGTCCACGAGTACGCCACCCCGCGGCTGTCGCGCACCACGTGCAGCACCCGCAGGTCCAGCCGTCCCGCGCGGGCCGCCCAGCGCAGGCAGAACGCCAGCGAGGCGTGCTTGCTGGAGTCGACGAGCACCCGCGCCCCGGTCACCTCCGCCGCCGCCCGGTACAGCCGCAGGTAGTGGTCGACGTACTCGACGACCTGCGCGGCGCGGGCGGGCGGCAGGTCGGGGGCCGCCAGCAGCGGGATGTGCCGGATCCGGTCCACGGCGGCGCGCAGCGCGGCGAGCCGGTCGAGGTCGGCGCGCTCCCAGCCGCCGAACGCCAGCTCGCCGACCCTCCCCCACACCTCGCACGACCCGAACGGCGCGCCGCACCCGCAGCGTTCCCCGCCGACCACCCCGCGTTCCCACAGGTGCACCACCTCGCCGAGCGCCATCACGCCCGGCAGCTCGCCGAGCAGCCGCTCGATCAGGGTGGTGCCGCTGCGGCCGAGGCCGCCGAGGTACAGCACACGGGGAACGGGCGCGGAACGCGGGGTGGGGGGCAAGTCCGCTCCTGGGGCGGGATCGGGGCTAGTGGGCCCCGGTGATCATTCCGGCCGCGACGGTGCCGTTGGTGGTCTCGTCGATGAGGATGAAACCGCCGGTGAGCCGGTTGCGGCCGTAGTCGTCGACGAACAGCGGCTGGGTGACCCGCAGGGTGACCCGGCCGATCTCGTTGAGCCCCAGCCCGTCGGCCTGCTCGTCGCGGTGCAGGGTGTTGACGTCCAGCCGGTAGTGCACGTCCTTGACCATGGTGCGCGCGGTCCGGGTGGTGTGCTTGATCACCAGCTTCATCCGCGGGGACAGCCGCCGGTCGTCGGTCATCCAGCAGACCAGCGCGTCGAGGTCCTGGGCGACCTCCGGCCGGTTGTTGGGCCGGGCGATCATGTCGCCGCGCGAGATGTCGATCTCGTCGGCCAGCCGCAGCGTCACCGACATCGGCGGGAACGCCTCGCTCACCGGGCCGTTCGGGCCGTCGATGTGGGTGATCCGCGTGGTCAGCCCGGACGGCAGGTGCACCACCTCGTCGCCCGGCTTGAGCACGCCCCCCGCGACCTGGCCCGCGTAGCCGCGGTAGTCGTGCAGTTCGGGGTCGGTCGACTTGTACGGCCGGATCACGTACTGCACCGGGAACCGCACGTCGATGAGGTTGCGGTCGGAGGCGATGTGCACGTGCTCCAGGTGGTGCAGCAGCGACGGCCCGTCGTACCAGGGCATGTTGCCCGACCGCTCCACCACGTTGTCGCCGTGCAGCGCCGAGATCGGGATGAACGTCAGGTCGCCGATGTCGAGCTTGGTGGCGAACGCGGTGAACTCGTCCTGGATGGCCTGGTACACCGTCTCGTCGTAGCCGACCAGGTCCATCTTGTTGATGGCCACGACCAGGTGCGGGACCCGCAGCAGCGTGGTCAGGAACGCGTGCCGCCGGGACTGCTCCACGATGCCCTTGCGGGCGTCCACCAGGATGATCGCCAGGTCGGCGGTGGAGGCGCCGGTCACCATGTTCCGGGTGTACTGGATGTGCCCGGGGGTGTCGGCGATGATGAACTTGCGCCGCGGGGTCGCGAAGTACCGGTACGCGACGTCGATGGTGATGCCCTGCTCCCGCTCGGCCCGCAGGCCGTCGGTCAGCAGCGCCAGGTTGGTGTACTCCTCGCCCCGGTCGGCGCTGGTGCGTTCCACCGCCTCCAGCTGGTCCTCGAAGATCGACTTGGAGTCGTACAGCAGCCGGCCGATCAGCGTGGACTTGCCGTCGTCGACCGAGCCCGCCGTGGCGAACCGCAGGATGTCCATGGCCATGGCTAGAAGTAGCCCTCCTTCTTGCGGTCCTCCATCGCGGCCTCACTGGTGCGGTCGTCGGCCCGCGTCTGGCCCCGCTCCGTGATGCGGGTCGCCATGATCTCCTCGATGACCTCGTCGAGGGTGGTGGCCGTGGACTTGACCGCGCCGGTGCAGCTCGCGTCGCCGACGGTGCGGTAGCGCACCATGGCCTCGAACGCCGGCTCGTCCTCGTCGCGGTGCGCGTACGGGTTGTCGTCCAGCAGCATGCCGTCGCGCTCGAACACCCGGCGGGTGTGCGCGAAGTAGATGGACGGGATCTCCAGGCCCTCGCGGCGGATGTAGTCCCACACGTCCAGCTCGGTCCAGTTGGACAGCGGGAACACCCGGACGTGCTCGCCCTGCCGGATCCTGGTGTTGTACAGGTTCCACAGCTCGGGGCGCTGGTTCTTGGGGTCCCACTGGCCGAAGTCGTCGCGGAACGACACCACGCGCTCCTTGGCGCGGGCCTTCTCCTCGTCGCGGCGGGCCCCGCCGAACGCGGCGTCGAACCGGTGCTCCTCGATGGCGTCCAGCAGCGTGGTGGTCTGCAGCCGGTTGCGGCTGGCCCGCTTGCCGGTCTCCTCGACCACCCGGCCCCTGTCGATGGACTCCTGCACCGACGCCACGATCAGCCGCACGCCCAGCTCGGCGACCCGCCGGTCCCGGAAGTCGATCACCTCGTCGAAGTTGTGCCCGGTGTCGACGTGCATCACGGGGAACGGGATCGGCGCCGGCCAGAACGCCTTCTCGGCGAGGCGGAGCATCACGATGCTGTCCTTGCCGCCGGAGAACAACAGCACCGGCCGCTCGAACTCGGCGGCCACCTCACGGATGATGTGAATCGACTCGGCCTCGAGAACATCGAGCTGAGACAGCAGATAGTCACTGCGCGGCATAGATCTAAGGGCTTTCTCTCGGCTGGTCAGCCTGGCAGGTCGTGCGTCACGTCCCGGATGCCGGCCAGCAGCGTCGGCGCCGACACGGGGTGGCAGACAAGGATATCCGGCAGCAGCGGATCCTTGGCGTTGTAGGTCAGGTCCGCGCCGTCCACGCGCGTCGCGTGCGCGCCCGCGGCCAGCGCCACCGCCGCCGGGGCGGCGTTGTCCCACTCGTACTGGCCGCCCGCGTGCACGTAGGCGTCCACGTCGCCGAGCAGCACCGCGGAGATCTTCGCCCCCGCCGACCCGATGGGCACCAGCTCCACCTCGACGTCGAGGCGCTCGGCCAGCTCCTGGACGAACCTCGGGGGGCGGGTGCGGCTCACCGCGACGCGCAGCCGACCCGGCTCGGGTGCGGGGACCTCCAGCGGGGACCGCCCACCGCCGGCCGCGACCACGGCGGGCGGGCCGGTGAAGGTGTGCAGCGTACGGCCCTGGGCGGGCAGGGCGACCGCCCCGGCCGCCAGCCGACCCCGCTCCCACAGCGCGACGTGCACGGCCCAGTCGGTGCGGCCCTCCTCGGAGAACTCGCGGGTGCCGTCCAGCGGGTCCACGATCCACACCCGGTCGGAGTCCAGCCGCACCGGGTCGTCCTTGCCCTCCTCCGACAGCACCGCGTCGCCGGGACGGCGGGCGGCCAGCTCGGCCATCAGGAACTCGTGGGAGCCCCGGTCGCCGGCGTCCTTGAGCGCGCGGCCGTCGGCGTGGCCCACGCGGGCGCGGATGCCGAGCAGCACCTCGCCCGCCGCGGTCGCCAGCTCGGCCGCGAGCACATGGTCATCGGACTCGGTGAAGGGCGCCATCAGTCGTCTTCCGGGTTCGGCGGCGGAGGTCCGGACCATTCTCCCAGATCCCCGGGACCGCCCGGCCCACCGGGCGGAAGCGGGCGCAAGCGGGCGGGCGGTCAGTAGGCCCCGGAGCCCCGCACCACGGCCGACCAGGTCTTCCACATGATCTGCAGGTCCAGCACCAGCGACCAGTTCTCCACGTACCGCAGGTCGAGCCGGACCGACTCCTCCCAGGACAGGTCGGACCGGCCGCTGACCTGCCACAGCCCGGTCATCCCCGGCTTGACCACCAGCCGGCGCCGCACGTCGTCGCCGTACCGCTCGACCTCCTCCGGCAGCGGCGGGCGCGGGCCGACCAGCGACATCTCGCCGCGCAGCACGTTGAACAGCTGGGGCAGCTCGTCGAGGGAGTAGCGGCGCAGCACCCGGCCGACCCGGGTGACCCGGGGATCGCGCCGGATCTTGAACAGCAGCCCGTCGGTCTCGTTCTGGGCGACCAGCTCGGCCTTGCGGGTCTCGGCGTCGTCGACCATCGTGCGGAACTTCAGGATGGTGAACTCGCGGCCGTCGCGCCCGACCCGCACCTGCCGGAACAGCACCGGCCCGCCGTCCAGCAGCCGGATCGCCACGACGATGCCCACCACCAGCGGGGCCAGGGCCAGCAGCGCCACCAGCGCCCCGAGCCGGTCGAACAGCTCCTTGACCAGCCGCCGCCCGCCGGACAGCTCCGGATGCTCCACGTGCAGCAGCGGCAGGCCCGCCACGGGCCGGATGGAGATGCGCGGGCCGACCACGTCCATCAGCGCGGGCGCGACCACCAGCTCCACGTCGTCGCGTTCGATCTGCCAGGCCAGCCGGCGCAGCGCGGCGCCGTTCAGCTCGGGACAGGCCAGCACCGCCACCGAGTCGGCGCCGATCGCCTCGACCACGGCGGGCACCTGACCGAAGTCGCCCATCACCGGGACGCCCTCGACGTCGGCGACGGCGTCCTCGCCCCAGCTCAGCGCGGACGGCAGGCACACGGCCGCGATGTCCATGCCGTGGTAGCGCTGCTTCTCCAGCAGCCGGATCAGGTCGGACACCGCGCCCCGGTGCCCCACCGCCACGACCCGGCGCATGCACTCGCCCTTCCAGCGCCGCCAGTGCAGGCGCTTGCGCAGCCGGTAGCGCAGCACCAGCGTCAGGAAGGTGCCCAGCGGCAGGGCGATGAGGACGTACCCGCGGGCCAGCTCGGTCTTGGTGGCGTAGGCGGCCATCGCGACGATGGCGGTCACCACGAAGCCGGACCGGACGACCTTGTGGAACTCCTCCGAGCCGACGCCGATGTACCGGGGCTCGTAGCCGCGCCCGATCGCCAGGACGGTCACCCACAGCACGGGCAGCGCGGCGGCCAGCACCACGTACCAGATGGTGTAGCCCTCGGGCACGGGACTGAAGCGGACGGCGAAGGCGACCAGGCCCGCCACCAGCATCGCCAGGAAGTCCAGCACCAGCGCCCAGCGCAGGTAGCGCGGAATCCAGGCGGCGACCCGGTGACGATCACGTGCGGCCTCGTGTGCTCGTCCCACCCCGACTTCGTCGATGACGGCCATGAGCGTCCTCACAAGACTGGGCGACGGGCGCACACCTGGAGTTGTCCTACGTTCACAGGACGCGCACCTGTCGCCGGTGGTTCACACGCCGCTTGGGCCCCTGCCCCGCGTGCATCCTAGATCGGACGGAGAACGCGAAGGCAGTGCCGCAAGGCCACATTGCGACATCCGCGATTATTAGCACATAGTGCCTGGTGTGGACAGTGTGACCAGCGTGGTCACGGGCACGGTCAGGTTCCGGTGCGCGCGTGGAAGTCGTTCTGGGCCGCCTCCAACCCCTCGGTGAGGAGTTTCTCCACCGCGTCGGCGGCCAGTTCCACGTTCAGGTCCAGGTCCCGCCGCTCGGCCGCGGAGAAGTCCTTGAGGACGAACGCGGCGGGGTCCATGCGGCCCGGCGGCCTGCCGACCCCGAACCGCACCCGCAGGTAGCCCTGGTCGCCCAGCGACCGGCTGACCGAGCGCAGCCCGTTGTGGCCGCCCGCGCCGCCGCCCCGCTTGAGCCGGATCGCGCCGAACGGGATGTCCAGCTCGTCGTGGACCACCACGATCCGCTCGACGGGCACCTTGAAGAAGTCCCGCAGCCCCGCGACCGGCCCGCCCGACTCGTTCATGAACGAGCGCGGCTTGGCCAGCACGACGCGGCGGCCGTTCAGCCGGCCCTCCAGCACGTCGGACCGCGACCGGTGCGCCCTGAACCGCCCGCCCGCCCGTGCGGCGAGCACGTCGAGCACCATGAACCCGGCGTTGTGCCGGTTGCCCGCGTACGCCGGGCCGGGATTGCCCAGCCCGACGACCAGCCACAGCTCAGAGTCCATCCCGCCCGCTCCGCCTCGTCCGGTGCCCGCTCAGCGGACGGCCCCCGTGCCGGAACCAGTCCGTACGGGGGCCGTCGTGACGCCCTGCTCGTTACTCGGCGCTCTCGCCCTCGGCGGGAGCGGCCTCGGCCTCGGCCTCGGCGGCGGCCTCCTCGGTCTCGGGGGTCGCCCCGGCCGAGACGGTGGCGTCCACGATCTGCAGGATCATGGTCTCCTCGTCGGCGGTCAGCGCGGCGCCCGACGGCAGCTTCAGGTCCTTGGCCAGCACCGCGGTGCCGATGGCCAGGCCGGAGATGTCGACCTCGACCTCTTCGGGGATGTGGGTGGCCTCGGCCTCCACCGCGATCTGGATGGCGGCCTGCTCCACCCGGCCGCCCGCGACGACGTCGCCGACGGTGTTGACCGGGATCTCCACGGTGACCTTCTCGCCACGCTTGACCAGCAGCAGGTCCACGTGCTCCAGGAAGCCCTTGATCGGGTCGCGCTGGACGTCCTTGGGCAGGGCCAGCTCGTCGCCGTTGGCCAGGCCCTGCACGCGCAGCAGCACGTTGGGGGTCTTGAGGGCGAGCATCAGATCATGGCCGGGCAGCGTGATGTGCTGCGGGTCGGTGCCGTGACCGTAGAGGACGGCGGGCACCTTGCCGGCCCGGCGGGTGCGGCGAGCGGCACCCTTACCGAACTCGGTGCGCGGCTCGGCGGCAATACGTACCTCGGACACGGCGAAGACTCCTCATGGTGCGATCCACGGCCGTCCCAAGGGGGGACGTCCGCTACGGACAGTGCAGGTGCGATCCTCTGTGATCCCCGGGGAGCGGGAGGTCCGTCATCGGAGCCCGTACTGAACGACCCGGGGCGCGCAGCGAGCCTCAAGTCTAGCCGATCGCGTATGGCGCCGAAGCCGGGCCCCGCAACAAGGGCGGGCCGGGAACGGCCGTGCCGGGCCGCCGCCCTCGGGGGCGGGACCCGGCACCGGACGCGCGCGAGGCTAGCTGTGACCGCCGAACAGGCTGGTCACCGAGCCGTCGCTGAACACCTCGTGGATCGCCTGGGCGATCAGCGGCGCGATCGACAGCACGGTCAGCTTGTCGAACCGCTTGTCCTCGGGCAGCGGCAGCGTGTTGGTGAGGATCACCTCACTGATCCGCGAGTTCTTCAGCCGGTCGACGGCCGGGCCGGACAGCACGCCGTGCGTGGCGGTCGCCACCACCCGGGCGGCGCCCTGCTCGAACAGCGCGTCGGCGGCCTTCACGATGGTGCCGCCGGTGTCGATCATGTCGTCCACGATCACGCAGGTGCGGCCCTCGACCTCGCCGACCACCTCGAACACCTTGACCTCGTTGGCCACGTCCGGGTCGCGGCGCTTGTGGATGATCGCCAGCGGGCAGCCCAGCCGGTCGGTCCACCGCTCGGCGACGCGCACCCGCCCGGCGTCCGGGGCGACCACGGTGACCTGGGAGGTGTCGAGCTTGCTCTCCACGTGCTCGGCCAGCAGCTCAAGGGCGAACAGGTGGTCCACCGGGCCGTCGAAGAAGCCCTGGATCTGCGCGGTGTGCAGGTCCACGGTGATCAGCCGGTCGGCCCCGGCGGTCTTGAACAGGTCGGCCATCAGCCGGGCGGAGATCGGCTCACGACCGCGGTGCTTCTTGTCCTGCCGGGCATAGCCGAAGAACGGGGCCACCACCGTGATCCGCTTGGCCGAGGCGCGCTTGAGCGCGTCGACCATGATCAGCTGCTCCATGATCCACTGATTGATGGGCGCGGTGTGGGCCTGGATCACGAAGGCGTCCGATCCGCGCACCGACTCCAGGAAGCGCACGAACGTCTCGCCGTTGGCGAAGTCGTAGGCCGCGGTCGGCGTCAGCTCGACGTCGAGGCGGTCGGCGACCTCCCTGGCCAGGTCCGGGTGCGCCCGGCCGGAGAAGAGCATCAGCTTCTTCTCACCGCTCGCCTTGATCCCACTCACCTGAGACAACTCCCCCTCAATCAGTGCGGTCGCCGGAGCCGGGCCGTGGTTCGGCCTCCTCGAGGGCCCGGCGCGCCGCCTCCGCCGCGGGCGTTCCTGCCCGCTTGCGCTCGACCCATCCCGGAATGTTGTGCTGCCGGCCCCGGGCCACCGCCATCGCCCCGGGGGGGACGTCGCTGACGATCACGGAACCGGCGGCGGTGTAGGCCCCGTCGCCTACGGTGACCGGCGCGACGATCATGTTGTCGCTGCCGATCCTGACGTGGTCGCCCACGACGCTGCGGTGCTTGCGCACGCCGTCGTAGTTGACGAACACGGACCCGGCGCCGATGTTCGAGCCCTGCCCGATCTCGGCGTCGCCGACATAGGTGAGGTGGGGCACCTTCGACCCTTCCCCCACGACGGCGTTCTTCATCTCGACGTAGCTGCCCGCCTTGGCCTTCCGCGCCAGGACGGTGCCCTGCCGCAGGTAGGTGTACGGGCCGACGGTGGCCTCCGGGCCGATCTCGGCGCCGAGGACGACCGCGTTGGTGACGACGGCCCCGGCGCCGACGGACGCGTCGGTCAGCGTGGCGTTCGGGCCGACCTCGGCGCCCTCCTCGACGCGGGTGCGGCCGTGGAGCTGGGTGTTGGGGTGCAGCACCACGTCCGGTTCGAGGACGACGTCCACGTCGATCCAGGTGGTGGCGGGGTCGACGATGGTGACCCCGTTGCGCATGTGGCGTTCGGCGATCCGCTCGTTGAGCAGCCGGCGGGCCTGGGCGAGCTGGACGCGGTCGTTGACGCCCTGCGTCTCGACCCAGTCGGGCACGGTGCAGGCGCCGACCCGGTCGCCCTCGGCGCGCAGGATGGCGGGCACGTCGGTGAGGTACTCCTCGCCGCCCGCGTTGTCGGTGGTGACCTGGGTGAGCGCGGCGGCCAGCCGCTTGCCGTCGAAGGCGTACATGCCGACGTTGATCTCGCGGACGGCGCGCTGGGCCTCGTCGGCGTCCTTGTGCTCGACGATCGCGGTGACCGCGCCGTCGGGGCCGCGCAGGATGCGCCCGTAACCCGTGGGGTCGGGGACCTCGGTGGTCAGGATCGTCGCCGCGTTGCCCTCGTCCTCGTGGACGCGCACCAGCTCGGCGAGGGTCGCGCCGCGGAGCAGCGGGTGGTCGCCGTTGGTGACGACGACGGTGCCGCTCAGCGGGCCGACCTGCTCCAGGACGGTGCGGACGGCGTGCCCGGTGCCGCCCTGGCGCTCCTGGACGACCGGCTCGGCCCCGGGGGCGTGCTCGGCGAGGTGCTCGACGACCTGCTCGCGGCGGTGCCCGACGACGACGATGAGGCGCTCGGGTTCCAGCTCCCCGGCGGCGGCCAGCACGTGCCCGACCATGCTGCGCCCGCACAGCTCGTGCAGGACCTTGGACCTGCGGGACTTCATCCTGGTGCCCTCACCCGCGGCGAGGACGATGACGGCAGCCGGGCGGCGCGCACTCACGGGAGGCTCCTCGGCATCGCGGACTGGGATGGGTTCGGGTTGCGGCAGAACGGTATGGAACTGTCCAGAACGTTCACGACCTGCACCAACAGTGGACAGGCGGCCATCACTCACCCGACACAGGCAGGATACCGCCCCCCGCAGGAGTGTCACCCCACCAGGTGGGGCGGCCCCGCTTCGGCGGTGTGGGCGCCCGTCCGGCGCCGGACCCGAGGTCCTCCGTGCTCCCGGGGAAGGAATCGAACCCTCATTAGAGCAACCAAAATGCCCTGTCCTGCCGTTAGACGACCCGGGAAGGCCGGCCCGGTGGACCGGGCCGAAACCCAACTTTACCGGCTGCCGCCGCGCCGCTCCTCCCCTTAAAAGCCCCTGTCGCCGGGCTGACGGTCCGTGCCCGGGCTCACACGGCCCGCAGCCAGCCCGGTAGCGGCTCGCGAGCCTGGAGCCACGTGGGGGGAACACCCTCGGGGCCCAGATAGGCGCCGATGACACCTCCGACGATCGCGGCCGTGGTGTCCATGTCGCCGCCCACGGCGACGCATCCCCGCACCGCGCTCTCGTAGTCGGTCAGATGGGTGGCCACCAGCCACAGCGAGTACGGCACCGTGTCCTGCGCGGAGATCCGGGACCCGTTCCCCAGCTCCTTGGCGGCCTCGGAGGGGGTCCGTCCGAGCAGGGTGAGGGCGCGTTCCAGGCCGGCGCGGACCTGGCTCCCGGTGGCGACATGGGCGAGGGCGGCCTCGAGGACGGCGGCTCCCGGCACGACCCGGCCACGCCGGGCGGCCACGTACGCCGCGGCGACGGCCACGGCCACCGCGCCCGCGACGCCCTCGGCGTTGGCGTGGGTGACCTCCGCCGACAGCGCCGCCTCCGCGGCGGCGCGGGACGGGTCGTCGCAGAAGTACGCGCCGAGCGGGGCGACCCGCATGGCCGCGCCGTTGCCGTACGAGCCCCGGCCGTCGAACAGTTCCCTCGACACGCGGTGCCAGGGCTCGCCCCGGCGGATGCGTTCGAGCAGTTCGAGGGCCCCCGCGCCATAGCGGCGTCCGACGTCGAACCGGTAGGCGAAGCATCGTGCCAGGTCGTCCTGGTCGATGCGGCCGTGCCTGTTTAGGACGTCGGTTATCGAGCACGCCATCTCCGTGTCGTCCGACCAGTCCCACGGTGCGGGCGGCAGGCCGGACCCCGCCAGGAGGACGAGGTTCTTCGGCAGGAAGAAGCGGTCCCCGAAGGCGTCGCCGACCGACAGGCCGGTCAGCGAACCCAGGGCGAGCGCCATGCGTTGGTCATGGGAAAGGGTCACGGCGCCTGATTTTACCGAGGGACCACTGTCCAACCTACGGTTCCGTAGGTTACGGTGGCGTAGGTAAGGCTTCCCCGACATGGAGAACTGCGCATGACTACAGCCCCCGTCCTCGATCCGCCGGTCCGGTCCCGTCCCGAAGTAGAACCCGATGCGACCAGCACCGCCGAACGGGTCCTCGTCGGGGTGTTCACCGGCGTCCCGTTCCTGGCCCTGTTCGCCGCGATCCCCATGGTCTGGGGAAGCTTCCTCGGCTGGGTGGACGTGGCGCTTCTGGCGGTCTTCTATCTGGTGTCGGCGGGCGGTATCACGGTCGGTTACCACCGGTACTTCACCCACGGCTCGTTCAAGGCCAGGCGGCCGCTGCGCATCGCGCTGGCCCTGGCGGGCAGCATCGCCATGGAGGGTCCGGTCATCACCTGGGTCGCCGACCACCGGCGGCACCACAAGTACTCCGACAAGGAGCAGGACCCGCACTCGCCCTGGCGCTTCGGCAACGACTGGAAGGCGCTGACCAAGGGCATGGTCTGGGCGCACTACGGCTGGCTGTTCGACGGCTCGCGGACCTCCAAGGAGAAGTTCGCGCCCGACCTGCTGGCCGACAAGGACATCGTCCGGATCCACCGCTGGTTCCCCGGCCTGGTGGCCGTGTCGTTCCTGCTGCCCGCGCTGCTCGGCGGCCTGCTGACCATGTCCTGGCAGGGCGCGCTGACCGCGCTGTTCTGGGCCGGGTTCGTGCGCATCACCCTGGTCCACCACGTCACCTGGTCGATCAACTCCATCTGCCACACCTTCGGCAAGGAGCACTTCGACGTGCGCGACAAGTCCCGCAACGTGTGGTGGCTGGCCATCCCGTCGCTGGGCGAGTCCTGGCACAACCTGCACCACTCCGACCCGACCTGCGCGCGGCACGGCGTGCTCAAGGGGCAGGTCGACATCTCGGCCCGGATCATCTGGGCCTTCGAGAAGCTGGGCTGGGCGTACGGTGTGCGCTGGCCCAACGAGGAGCGCCTGGCCGCGAAACGGGTCGGATGACGCCCCGCGAGCGGGACAATTGTCGGCGTGACTGAACCCGCCCCACGCTCCCGGCGCAAGAGGATGACCGGCAAGGAACGCCGCGAGCAGCTCCTCGGGATAGGCCGCACCCTGTTCGCCGAGCGCGGGCTCGACGGCACGACCGTCGAGGACATCGCCTCCCGGGCGGGGGTCTCCAAACCCGTCGTGTACGAGCACTTCGGCGGCAAGGAGGGCCTGTACGCGGTCGTGGTGGACCGTGAGTTCGAGAAGCTGCTCGACCTGGTCACCGAGGCCCTCAACGCCGGAACCCACTACCGCCAGAAGCTGGAGAAGGCCGCGCTCGCCCTCCTGGAGTACATCGAGGAGAGCAGCGACGGCTTCCGGATCCTGGTCCGCGACTCCCACGGCGGCACCGGGACCGGCAGCTTCGCCAGCCTGCTCAGCGAGATCGCCGCCAAGGTCGAGCACGTGCTGGCCGGCGAGTTCGACCGGCACGGCTACGACGACAAGCACGCGCCCATGTACGCGCAGATGCTCGTCGGCATGGTCGCGCTGACCGGGCAGTGGTGGCTGGACGTCCGCAAGCCCCGCCGGGAGGAGGTCGCCGCGCACGTGGTGAACCTCGCCTGGAACGGGCTGTCCGGCCTGGAGCCGCGCCCCACGCTGGATCCGCGGCGCCGCCACAAGGAGCGTGAGCGGCTGCGGCGGCTCCGCGAGAAGGAGGCCGCCAGGCAGGAGAAGGCGGCCGAGAAGGCACAGCGCCGGGCGCGCCGCGAGGAGTCCGAGGACGGGCCCGCCCTCGGTTCTCCGGCCGCGAGCCCGTCCTCCTGACCCCGAAGGGCCCCCGGCAGCGGCGGCCCCCCGGAGTTCATCCGGGAGG
>DATADI010000131.1:0-9295 GCA_036258615.1 Thermomonospora sp.
GGTGAGGAACCGGGCCGCGACGGCCGCCGCGGACACGTCGCCCTCGATCGCTATGGCGAACGCGATGTCGCCCTGGAACCCCGCGAACCACGACACCGTCCGCTGCCGGCCGCCCTCGGTGTAGGTGACGGTGGCGACCTGGCCGTGCACCGCCACCCGGCCCACGACCTTGGCCCCGGCCGCGCGCGCCGCCCCGGAGTGGACCGCCCGCTGCATCATCAGCTTCAGCTCACCGGACTGCAGCGCGGCCAGCGGCTGGGCCGGGACCGTCTGCGGGTCCTGGGGGGAGCGCAGCAGCACCGGCGGGCGCCACAGGCCGGTGTCCACCGCCGCGGCGGTGAGCGCCATGCCCAGCGGGCTCGCCAGCACGCCGCCCTGGCCGATCGCCACGGCGGCCTTGTCGCCGTCCGTCCGGGGAGCGGGGACCGTCCCGCTGAACGCCGGGACCGACAACGGCCACTCCTTGCCGAACCCGAACCGCCCCGCCTCGCCGAGCAGGCCCGCGTTCGTGACCCGCGTGCTCAGTGAGGCCAGCGTGGTCGCGCAGCCGTACCCGAACTGGTACTGCAGGGTGTTCTTCGGCCGCGCCCGGTTGCCGGGGTTGGCGAACGGCCGCCCGCCGACCGTGGCGGTGGCCGGGCACTCGGTGGTGTCGTTCTGGCTCATGCCGCTCTGGAGCAGCGCGGCGGCGGACACGATCCCGAACGTGAAGCCGGGGGGGTAGCGGCCCTCCATGGCCCGGTTCTCGCCGGAGGTGCGGTGGTTGGCCACGGCCAGCACCTCGCCGCTGTTGGACCGTACGACCGCCATCGACGCGGGCACCGGCAGGTTCGCCAGCGCCCGCTGGGCCCGCTCCTGGTAGCGGATGTCCAGCGTGGTGCTGACCGGCTTCGGGTCCAGGCCGCGCCACTCGGCGAGCACCTCGCGGTGCCGTCCGGCGGGGTCGACCGCGACGACCTGCACCGTGGGGGTCCCCGCCAGCCAGCGCTGGTGCCAGAACTGGATGCCGCTGACCCCGATGGTGTCGCCCGGCTGGTAGGGGGCGCCGACCCGCTGGAGCCGGTCGTCGGTGGCCGGTCCGAGGCTGCCGACCAGTTCCGGCGCGGCCACCGGCCGGATCGGCGCGGTGGTCCGCTTGACCTCCACGCCCTCGATCCGCTGGAGCCGGGCGGCGACCCCGGCGTGCTCGGCCGGGTTCAGCATGACCAGCGGCAGGAACGCGGTCGGCGGGGCGGACCGGACCCGGCCGAGCAGCCGTTCGGCGTCGAGCCTGCGGCCGTCGGACTTGGTGGCCTCGACCAGCCGGTCGATGGTCTTCGCCGGGTCGCGCAGCCGCCCCGGGTACACGCCCACCAGGTCGACCGGGACCTCCTGGAGCAGCGACCGGCCCCGCGCGTCCTGGACGCCGCCGCGCAGCGGGTTCTGGGTGACCACGGCCAGCCGCTGCCCGGCGCTCAGCTTCGGGTGGATCAGGGACGGGCTCCAGACGACCTTCCACCTGCCGGCCACCCGCCGCAGGTGCATCTGGCCGGGATAGGTGAACGGCTCGCCGTTCTCCCCCAGGTCGATCTTGACGGAGAACCGGGCGTCTGCCTCGTCGCCGTCCCGGACGATCGCGTCGCCGGGGTCGCTGCCGGGCTGCGCCGGGAGCCCCAGGCCCAGCTTCATCGACGCCGCGTCGAGTTGGTCGCGGACCTGCCCGAGCGCGGCGGCCACGGCCTTCTGGTCGGCGCCCACCGTGCGGCGGGCGGCGGCCTCGTAGTTGCGGGTCTGCCAGGCGATGAGGAAGTCGCGCACGGCGGGCATGGCGGACGCCTCGGCGAAGCAGGCGGAGGTGAGGCCGGCGACCAGCGCGGTGGACGCGGTCGCCGCGATCACCCGGCGCGCGCGGCCGCGCCCGAGGGCGCGCCGGCGGGAGGTCGCGCGTGTCGCCCCCATGCTCAGGCCCTGCCGCCGCTACGGGCCCGCAGCCGGGCCGAACGCGCTCTTTCCATCTCCCGGCCGGCTTCCCGTTTCGCGATCGCCTGACGCTTGTCGTAGCTCTTCTTACCACGGGCCAGGGCGATCTCGACCTTGGCCTTGCCGTCCTTGAAATACAGCGACAGCGGGACGAGCGTCAACCCCGGCTCCTTGGTCTTGGCGATGATCCGCTGGATCTCCCGGCGGTGCAGCAGCAGCTTGCGGGGCCGCCGGGGGGCGTGGTTGGTCCACGTGCCCTGCAGGTACTCGGGGATGTGGACGCCCTCCAGCCACACCTCGCCGTCCTTCACCCGGGCGTACCCGTCGGTCAGCGAGGCCCGCCCGGCCCGCAGCGCCTTGACCTCGGTGCCCATCAGCACCAGGCCCGCCTCCCAGGTGTCCTCGAGGTGGTAGTCGTAACGGGCGCGCTTGTTCTGGGCCACCAGCTTGCGCCCTGTCTCACGTGGCACGGAAATCAGCCTCGGTTTCTTCCTGCGGGTCTCGGGTCAGCCTCGGTCCCGGGTCGGCGCGGCGGCCAGCAGGCCGCGCAGCACCTCGTCGGCGCGCCGCAGGGCCTCCCCCGGCGGACGGTCGGCGGAGACCGCCACGTCCGGGTCGATCCCCACCCCGTCGAGGTCGCGTCCGCTCGGCGTCCGGTAGCGCCCCACCGTCAGCTCGATCACCGAGCCGTCGCGCAGCCGGACCGGCTCCTGCACCGATCCCTTCCCATAGGTACGAGATCCTACGATCACCGCGCGGTCCCGGTCGCGCAGGGAGCCCGCGACCACCTCGGCGGCGCTGGCCGTCCCGGCGTCCACCAGGACCACCAGCGGGGTCCGCGCGTCGCCGGGGGCGGTCACCCGCAGTTCCCGGGGGCGTTCGCCGCGCCGCTGGTACACGACCACGACGCCGTCGGGCAGCAGCGCCGAGGACGTCTCCACGGCCTCGTCGAGCAGCCCGCCGGGGTTGCCGCGCAGGTCGAGGATCAGCCCGCGCCCGCCGCGCCCGGCGGGGCCGCCGACCGCCTCGCGGACCTGGCGTCCCACGCCCCGGCTGAACGCGGCGACCCGGATGACCCGCACGTCGCCGGAGCGCCGTTCGACGGTCACGTCACCGGACCGGACGGCCCCCCGGGTCAGCCGGAACCGGTGCTCGCCGCGCCCGCGCCGTACGGTCAGCTCCACGCCGGAGCCGGACCGGCCGCGCAGCGCGGCGGCGACCCGGCTCACGTTCCACCCGGCGACCGGCACCTTGTCCACCGCCGCGACCAGGTCGCCGACCCGCACCCCGGCCCGCTCGGCCGCCGAGCCGGGCTGGACGCTGGCCACCCGGACGGGCCCGGAGCCGTCACCGGCGCCCAGCCACAGACCGACGCCGCTGTAGCGGCCGGTGAGGCGGCCGTGGGCGTCGTCGTACTCCTGGGCGGTGTAGTAGCGGGCCCAGCGGTCGCCGAGCCGCCGCAGCATCGCGTCGACGGCGGCGCGCTGGAGCGTGTCCCGGCCCGCGGGGAGCGCCGACTCGCGGGCGATCCGCCGCGCCGCCTCGTCCAGCACGCCCTCGGGGCCGCCCCGCCGGGGCGGTGCGGGCTCGGCGCCCGTCGCCATTCCCGCGCCGTACGCGCACACGACCGCGAAGGCGACCACGGCGCCACGCGACACACGACCGGTGAGCCGGAGCATGGCAACGAGTGTAAGGCGGCGAACCGCCTACACCCGCAGGTATCGGCGCAGGCTCAGGAACGAGGCCGCGGCGCACAGCAGCACGCCGACGCAGATCGAGAAGATGATCACCCCGACCACCGAGGCCCAGCTCAGCTGGGCGGTGATCTGCAGGGACTCCTGCAGCCGGTCGATCAGCGCGATCTTGCTGGCCACCAGCAGCACCGCCGCGAACACGCCGCCGATCAGCCCGGCGATCGCGCCCTCCAGGATGAACGGCAGCTGGATGTACAGGTTGGAGGCGCCGACCAGCCGCATGATGCCGGTCTCCCGTCTCCGGTTGAACGCCGACAGCCGGACCGTGTTGGCCACCAGCAGCACCGCCGCGACCACCTGGATCACCGCGATGAGCATCGCCGCCCACTGCAGCCCGTTCAGGATCTTGAAGAACCGGTCGAGGATGTCCTTGTGGTTGACGACCTGGTCGACCCCGGCCCGGTTGGCCAGCAGCTTGGTGACGTCCTCGTACTTCTCGGGGTCCTTGAGCCGCACGCGGAAGGAGTCGGGGATGTCGCCGACCTTGGTGGTCTGCACGAAGCCCGGGTTGGTGGAGAAGCTCTCCTTGAACCGCTGGTACGCCTGTTCCTTGCTCTCGTACTTGACCTCCTTGACCGCCGAGAGGCGGTCGAGGTCGGACTGGATCTGCTGCCGCTGCTCGGCCGTGGCGTCGGCCTTGTTGCAGTTGGGGTTCGGGCTGGTCTTGGCGCACAGGAAGACCGAGACCTCGATCCGGTCGTGCCAGTAGCTCTTGGAGTTGCTGACCTGGAGCTGGATGAGCAGGCCGGTGCCGAAGAGAGCCATGGCGATCGCCACGGTGATGACCAGGGAGATGGTCATCGTCAGGTTCCTGCGGAGACCGATCCAGATCTCCTGGAGAACGAACTGTGCGCGCATGCCTCGCTGTCCTTGGTCGACGGCCTGCCGGGGTCCCGGCGGGTGTCAGTAGGCCTGGCCGTACACGCCGCGGGACTGGTCGCGGACGACGCGGCCGTCCTCCAGTTCGACGACGCGCTTGCGGAACGCGTCGACGATCGCGGCGTCGTGGGTGGCCATGACGACGGTGGTGCCGGTCCGGTTGATGCGGTCCAGCACCTTCATGATGCCGATCGAGGTGGCCGGGTCGATGTTCCCGGTGGGCTCGTCGGCGAGCAGGATCATCGGCCGGTTGACGAACGCCCGCGCGATGGCGACGCGCTGCTGCTCGCCGCCGGACAGCTCGTCCGGCATCCGGTGCGCCTTGCCCTCCAGGCCCACCAGGTCGATGACCTCCGGCACCACCTTGGCGATGAACCGCCGCGGCTTGCCGATCACCTCCAGCGCGAACGCCACGTTCTCGAAGACGTTCTTGTTGGGCAGCAGCCGGAAGTCCTGGAAGACGCAGCCGATCCGGCGCCGCAGGTGCGGCACCTTCCAGTTGGTCAGCCTGCTGAGGTCCTTGCCGGCCACGTGGACGTGCCCCTGCGACGGGCGCTCCTCCTTGAGCACCAGGCGCAGGAACGTCGACTTGCCCGAACCGGACGGGCCCACCAGGAACAGGAACTCGCCCTTCTCGATGGCGACGTTCACGTGCTGGAGCGCGGGCCGGTTCTGGTTCGGGTAGACCTTGGTGACGTTGTCGAAGTGGATCACGGCTGCATCACGGCTCGTCAGTCTAGAGGCTGGGAACGGCTCCTTGGCCACCCCCGAGGGGCGCCGCGCACCTGCCGCGGGCACTCCGGGATAGCAGCCCGGTTGACCTTGGAGCAGTCTAGAGGGGGAAGTCAAGCGCTCCGCCCACTCGCGCCGTGATCGGCGGTTTCGGCGCTCCTGGACGGGCTATGGCGACCATACAAGGCAGCTAGGCTGGTTGTCGGCGAAAGAGGCCATTTACCCCAGGGAGGTCGCGAGATGAGCTGCGATCATCTGATCTGTGCTCGATGCTCGCACCCGGTGAGCGAGGGCCGCTGCCCGACCTGCCGGGCGGCCCGCGACGAGTTCCACGGCCACGGCCCGGCGATCCCCCCTGCGGTGATCCTCGCGGGACTGGTCCTGCTCTTCGCCCTGGCCCTGGCCCTGCGCCACGGCCTCGCGGGCTGACGGGCGCGCCCCGGTCGCGGCTTCGCCGGGCTAGGGGACCTTCGCCGGGGCGTCGGCGCGGGTGACGGCGCCGTCGATGGCGATGACCTCGGCCTTCGGCTGCGGCTTCTTGCCCTTGGCCTTCGGCGGGTCGTAGGCGGCGAACTGCAGCATGGTGGTGATCCGCAGCTCCTTGCCGAGGATGAGGCTGTCCAGCAGGTGGGCGGCGTCCGTGGGGATCGGCGGGCGGTCCCGTCCGCCCTTGGCGAGGGTCACCGCGTCACGGCCGAGCGCGTAGAGGACCAGGGCGCCGCCGTCCTCGGTGGCCAGCGGGAACACCGGGTACAGCTGGGCCGGGAAGACCACGTCGTAGGCCAGGTGCTCCTTGCCCGCGCGCTTCTTGATCTGCCGGGTCTCGTGGAAGTAGCCGGTGGTGCCGGGGCCGGGCCGCATGAGCTGGGCGGGGACGCTCTCGGGGCCCTCCTCGGCGATGGCGGCCTGGATGCCCGGCACGACCTTGGGCGGGATCAGCAGGTCGGTCTCGTCGGTGGTCAGGGCGGTGGCGTAGCCCTGCGCGTCCACGGCGATCTTGGGCACCTCGGCCTTGGGCTGCAGCAGGGTGCTGACGCTGAGCTTCCAGGGGACCTCGGGGCTGCGGCGGGCGAACGCCATGACGGCGGTGCGGCGGTCGCCCTTGCGGGGCTTCTCCCCCACGGCCGGGCGCACGGTGCGTTCCACGACGGCCACGAACCACTGCGGATAGGTGGAGTCCGACAGCTTCGGCACGTACAGGGTCGGCTCGGCGTAGTCGTAGCGCGGCACCGGGTCGCCGTGGAAGACGGCCCGGCGGTACTCGGAGGCGGTCAGCGACACCTGGCCGTCGGAGACCCAGTTGAGCGCGAGCCGCTCGTCGCCGCTGGCCCGCGCCACGTCGTCGTTGTTGACGAACTTGTGGAACTCGCGGGCGGCGACCTGCGTGGTGAGCCGTTCCGGGGCGGGCGAGGAGGCCGCCGCCACCGGGGTCGTGGGGGTGCCGCGCTCCTGCTCCGAGCACCCCGCCACCAGCAGCACCGCGACGGCCGGTACGGCCAGTGAGGTCCTTTTCACCGCCTGCCCCCCCGACTCGTCCGACTTTGCCTGCTGGTGAGCTGAGATTCTGCCATCAAGAACGCCGACGCGTGGGCCCTGGGCGGGGTTCCCGGGGACGCGACGGGCGTGAACGGGCCGAACGGCACCGAACGGGACCGGACCGGTGCCGCGTCGCCGATAAACTCTCAGTGTGGCAGGCATCGATCCCGTAGATCAGCTCAAGGAGCTCGGCTCGACCCTCACCGGCATCGAGGCCGTGCTCGACGTCGACGCCATGCGCGCCGACATCGCCCGGCTGCGTGAGGAGTCGGCCGACCCCGACCTGTGGAACGACCAGGAGCGCGCCCAGCAGGTGACGCGGAAGCTGTCCCACCTGGAGAGCGAGCTGACCCGGGTGACCTCGCTGCGGCAGCGGCTGGAGGACGTCACCACCCTGTACGAGATGGCCGACGAGATGGACGACGCCGACACCCGCGTGGAGGCCGACACCGAGCTGGCGGCGCTGCTCAAGGACGTCCAGCAGCTCGAGGTCCGCACGCTGATGTCCGGCGAGTACGACGCCCGGGAGGCGCTGGTCACCATCAACGCCCAGGCCGGCGGGGTGGACGCGGCCGACTGGGCGCAGCAGCTGCAGCGGATGTACCTGCGCTGGGCGGAGCGGCACGGCTACCCCACCGAGATCTACGACACGTCCTACGCCGAAGAGGCCGGGATCAAGTCGACCACGTTCGCGGTCAAGGCGCCGTACGCCTACGGCACGCTGCGCGGCGAGCACGGCACCCACCGGCTGGTGCGGATCTCCCCGTTCGACAACCAGGGGCGGCGGCAGACCTCGTTCGCGGGGCTGGACGTGGTGCCGGTGGTGGAGCAGAGCGACCACGTCGAGATCGACGAGAGCGACCTGCGCATCGACGTGTACCGGTCCTCCGGGCCCGGCGGCCAGGGCGTGAACACCACCGACTCGGCGGTCCGCATCACCCACCTGCCGACCGGGATCGTGGTGTCCTGCCAGAACGAGCGCAGCCAGCTGCAGAACCGCGCCTCGGCGATGGCGGTGCTGCAGGCCAAGCTGCTGGAGCGCAAGCGCCAGGAGGAGGCCGCCAAGATGGCCGACCTGCGCGGCGAGGGCACCAGCAGCTGGGGCACCCAGATCCGCAACTACGTGCTGCACCCGTACCAGATCGTCAAGGACCTGCGGACCGGTGTCGAGGCGGGCAACCCGGCGGCGGTGCTGGACGGCGACATCGACGAGTTCATCGAGGCCGAGATCCGCTGGATGCGGCAGCGGGAGACCGAGAGCGCCTGAGGCCCCCGCCGGGGACTTTCGGATTCGGGGAGTACACGCATCGTCACTCTGCGATGATGCCTGGTGAACGCACCGTCACTCCCCCCGGAGATCCCCATGCGTGTACGTCCTGCCACCGGTCTCCTGCTCCTGTCCCCCCTGGTGCTGTCGGCCGCCTGCGGGGGCGGCTCCGCCCAGGAGGGCGGCACGCCCGCGCTCACCAAGGAACAGGCCGCGGGCGTGCTCCAACGCTACGTCCAGATCAAGAACCAGGTGAACGCGCGGGCCGCGCGGGCGCTGGACGCCGACCTGCTGGCCACCGCCGAGACCGGCCCCCAGTACCAGATGGACGTGGCGTCCTACAAGCTGCTGCGGGCGAGCCGGGAGACGTTCCGGCCGCTCGACTACGGGCGGCCCACCTTCTACATCCCCCGCGTCAAGGGCTACCCGCGCTGGTTCGCCGCCGACGCCACCTCCCACGTCGTCGTCCGCCGCGGCGGGCAGGAGAAGCGGCTGCGGCCGGTGCGGCACGCGATGCTGTTCACGCAGAGCGGGCCGAAGGCGCCCTGGCTGCTGGCGGCCGACCCGCTGCCCGCCGGCGAGTCCGTCTTCCCGAAGGTCGAGCTGGACGAGCAGGGCTACGCCACCGCCGTCCCGCCCGCCGACGACAAGGAACTGGTCGTCTCGCCCGCCGAGCTGCGGGTCGCGCACGCCACGCTGCTCACCCAGGGCCCCGGCGCGCCCGGCGACCAGGACGCGGTGCTCGCCAAGGGCCCGGCCACCGACCAGGCGCACACGGCGCTGCGCAAGGCGACCGACCAGTTCCGGCGGCTCGGCATCACGCTGACCTCGCGGTTCGCCCCGCACGACACCCCGGTCTACGCGCTGCGCACCAAGGGCGGCGGCGCGATGGTCTGGTACGTCCTCCAGCAGAACGAGTCGTACGCGGCGGACCGGCCCGGCCGGCTGTCCGTCGTCGGCGACGTCAAGGGCCTGGTGCCGCCCCGGGCGGTGCGGACCCGGCTGGACACCACCGTCCTGATCCAGTACCTCGCCACGGTGCCCGCCGGGAAGGGCAAGGCGAACGTCACGGGCACCTACCGCAAGGCCGTCGAGGCCCGCGCCTCCTGACGGCGCTCCGGACCCCGCCGGACGCCGATGCCCCCCGCGCTTCCTGACCGCTGTAGCG
>DATADI010000132.1:0-4994 GCA_036258615.1 Thermomonospora sp.
GGGCCCCCTCGTCACCGGGTGAAGTGCGACCGTGAACACGGCGTGTCCGCGTGCAATTCTGCTGGTCATCGGCGATTATTCCGGTATGGCGGGGCGCCGCGCCACGGCTGCCCCTCGGCATGCGGCGCGTTACGATGGGTATGCCGCTCTGCACGTCCGCCAGTATGAGAGGGCTCCCTTCTTTCATGGGTAACAAGCTGTCGTTTCTCGGCCGGGACATGGCGGTCGACCTGGGTACGGCGAACACGCTCGTGTACGTGCGGGGACGCGGCATCGTGCTCAACGAGCCCTCCGTGGTGGCGATCAACACCAACACCGGCAAGATCCACGCCGTCGGCATCGAGGCCAAGCGCATGATCGGCCGGACGCCGGGCAACATCGTGGCGGTCCGCCCGCTCAAGGACGGCGTCATCGCCGACTTCGACGTCACCGAGCGGATGCTGCGGTACTTCATCCAGAAGGTGCACAAGCGGCGGCACTTCGCCAAGCCGCGCATCGTGGTGGCGGTGCCCAGCGGCATCACCGGCGTGGAGCAGCGCGCCGTCAAGGAGGCCGGCTACCAGGCGGGCGCCCGGCGGGTCTACATCATCGAGGAGCCGATGGCCGCCGCGATCGGCGCCGGGCTCCCGGTGTACGAACCGACCGGCAACATGGTGGTCGACATCGGCGGCGGCACCACCGAGGTGGCGATCATCTCCCTCGGCGGCATCGTGACCAGCCAGTCCGTCCGGGTCGGCGGCGACGAGCTGGACCAGGCGGTGATCTCCTTCTCCAAGAAGGAGTACTCCCTGATGCTGGGGGAGCGCACCGCCGAGGAGATCAAGATGGCGATCGGGTCGGCCTACCCCAGCGGGGAGGACGAGCCGCACGCCGAGATCCGCGGCCGTGACCTGGTGAGCGGGCTGCCCAAGACCGTGGTGATCTCCGCCGAGGAGGTCCGCCGCGCGATCGAGGAGCCGGTCAACGCCATCGTGGACGCGGTCAAGACCACGCTCGACAAGTGCCCGCCGGAGCTGTCCGGCGACATCATGGACCGGGGCATCGCGCTGACCGGCGGCGGCGCCCTGCTGAAGAACCTCGACGAGCGGCTGCGCGAGGAGACCGGCATGCCGATCCACCTCGTCGACAACCCCCTGGACTCGGTGGTGCTCGGCACCGGCAAGTGCGTGGAGGACTTCGAGGCCCTCCGTGAGGTGCTGGTCCCCGAGCCCAGGCACTAGCCGGACACCCCCGCTTCACGGACGAAGGAAACCTAGGGCCGCCCGGCAGGCGGTGGCCGGGAGACAGTGGGGAGGTCGGGGGTGAGGGACACCCGGCGCACCCGCGTGGTGCTCGGCGTTCTGCTGACCACCGCGCTGGCGTTGATCACCATCGACTACCGGGGCGGCGAGGACTCGCCGCTGCGCGGCCTGCGCGGCGCCGGCGAGGCGGTGTTCGGGCCGATCGAGCGGCTGTCGGCGTCGGTGGTCCGGCCGGTCGGCAACGTGTTCGACGCGATCACCGACGCGCCCGGCGAGCGCCGCCGCGCCGAGCGGCTGCAGCGCGAGAACCAGCGGCTGCGCGAGCAGCTGCGGGCCACCCGGATGAACGCCGACCGGGCCGCGCAGCTGGACCGGCTGCTGGGCTCGGCGGGGCTGGGCGGCTACAAGATCGTCCCGGCCCAGGTGATCTCCGCCGGGCAGGGCCTGGAGGACACCGTCACCATCGACGCCGGCAGCCGCAGCGGCGTGCGCCCCGACATGACCGTGATGACGGCCGAGGGGCTGGTCGGCCGGGTCACCCGGGTCGGTCCGGCGACCGCGACGGTGCTGCTGGCCACCGACGCCGCCTCCACCGTCGGCAGCAGGCTGGAGGACTCCAAGGAGATCGGGGTCGTGCAGGGCGCCGGCCGCCGGGGCCTGGGCAACGGCGGGGCGACCCCGCTGCGCTTCCAGCTGCTGAACGCCAACGCCCCGATGCGGCCCGGCCAGCGGCTCGTCACGCTGGGCTCCCAGGGCGAGCGGCCCTACGTCCCCGGTGTCCCGATCGGGACCATCGAGCGCGTCGAGCAGGCCCGCGGCTCGCTCACCCGCACCGCCTACGTCCGCCCGTTCGTGCGGTTCACGACGCTGGACGTGGTCGGCGTCGTCGTCGCGCCCCCCAAGTCCGACCCCCGCGACGCGGTCCTGCCGCCCCGGCCGAAGCCGTCGGTGACGCCGCCGGCGCCGTCCCCCTCCAAGAGCCCGAAACCGTCCAGGTCGCCCGAGGGCGCCGAGAGCCTGGGGCCGTCCAGGTCGCCCGAGGCCACCGAGACACCGAACGCGAGGGACTGAACGTGCTGAGTACAGCGGACGTGCCGCCGGGCGGACGGAACCTGACCGCGGCGGCCGTGATCGTGGTGGCGCTGGTGCTGCAGGTGTCGGTCGCCAACCGGCTGCCGCTGCCGGGCGCCGTCACACCGGACCTGGTGCTGCTGAGCGTGGTGGCGCTGGCGCTGACCGGCGGGCCGCTCATCGGGCTGGTCTCGGGGTTCTGCGCCGGGCTGGCCGCCGACATCGTCCCGCCCGCCGACCACACCATCGGCCGGTACGCGCTGGTGTACTGCCTGATCGGGTACGTGTGCGGGCTGGCCAGCGACGAGATGGACCGCTCGTCGGTGGTGCCGTTCTTCGCGGTCGCGGCCGGGGCGCTGGCCGGGACGGTGCTGTACGCCGGGGTCGGCATGATGCTCGGCGACCCCCGCGCCACCTGGGAGATCGTCAGCCGCGTGGTGCCGCTGCAGGTGCTGTACACGGTGCTGGCCAGCCCGTTCGTGGTGTGGGCGGTGCTGCGCGTCACCCGGCGGTTCGAACGCGAGCGGTCCCGTGACCGGTTCGATCTGCCGGTCGCCCGCTACCGCCAGTTGTCCCGGATGTGACGCCGTGAACCCCAAGACGCACTACCGGCTGGTGGTCCTGCACGTCCTCGTGGTGACGATGCTGCTGGTGCTGCTCGGCCGGCTGTGGAACCTGCAGGTCATGAACGGCGAGCACTACCGTGAGGTCGCGGCGCAGAACCGCATCCGCGACATCGTGGTGCCCGCCGTGCGCGGCATGATCCTCGACAGCAGCGGGCGCCCGCTGGTCCGCAACCGCACCGCGCTGGTGGTCTCGGTCGACAAGACCGTGCTGTCCCGGCAGGACGACGGCGGCCGGGCGGTGCTCGACCGGCTGGCGCGCACGCTCGGCACCAGCCGCGCCGACCTGGAGCGGCGCATCCGGCTGTGCTCGCCGACCGTCAAGCGGCCCTGCTGGCCCGGCTCGCCCTACCAGCCGATCCCGGTGGACGACCGGGTCGACCCCAAGCGCGCCCTGCAGATCATGGAACGCGCCGAGGACTACCCCGGGGTGATCGCGCAGGTGCAGGCCGTCCGGGAGTACCCCAGGCCGGAGGGCGCCGCCGCCGCGCAGACCCTCGGGTACCTGCAGCCGATCACCCAGGAGGAGCTGGACAAGCGGCGCGGCCTGCGGGTCACCGGCTTCAGCGGCGTGGACCTCATCGGCCGCGACGGGCTGGAGGCCATGTACGACGCCGACCTGCGCGGCGTGCCCGGTGTGCGGCAGGTGCTGGTCGACAGCCAGGGCCGGGTCACCGGCACCGCCCGCGAGCAGGCCCCGGTGGCCGGGTCGTCCCTGGTGACCAGCCTGGACGCGCGGGTGCAGGCCGCCGCCGAGCAGGCCATCGAGAACGCCATCCGCAAGGCGCGCGGCGCCGGGTCCAGAGCCGACGCGGCGGCGGCCGTGGTGCTGGACGTGCGCACCGGCCGGGTCGTGGCGCTGGCCAGCTACCCGTCCTACGACCCCACGATCTGGATCGGCGGCATCTCCCAGGCCGAGTACGAGGGCCTGCTGGGCAAGTCCAAGGGGCAGCCGCTGATCTCCCGGGCCACGCAGGGGCAGTTCCCGCCCGCCTCGACGTTCAAGGTGTCCTCGGTGGCCGCCGCGGTCGCCGACGGGTACCCCCTGAACGGCACCTACCCGTGCCCCGGGTCGTACAAGGTCGGCGACCGGGCGTTCCGGAACTTCGAGGGCCAGGCGCACGGGAGCATGAACCTGCACCGGGCGCTGGTGGTGTCCTGCGACACGATCTTCTACAAGTTCGCCTACGAGGAGTGGCTGCGCGACGGCGGCACCAAGCCCGTCAAGAAGCCCAAGGACCCGATGTCCAGGATGGCGCGCAACTTCGGGTTCGGGTCGCCCACCGGGGTGGACCTGCCCAGCGAGGCGGCCGGCCGCATCCCCGACCGGGACTGGAAGAAGTCGTACTGGAACGCCACCCGCAAGGAGACCTGCAAGGCCGCCAAGACCGGGTACCCGGAGCTGGCCCGCACCAGTCCCTCCCGCGCCGCCTACCTCAAGGCCATCGCCCAGGAGAACTGCGCCGAGGGCTTCGTGTGGCGGGCCGGTGACGCCGCGAACTTCTCCATCGGGCAGGGCGACGTGCTGGTCACGCCGCTGCAGCTCGCCCGCGCGTACGCGGCGGTCGCCAACGGCGGCAGGCTCGTCGTCCCGCGGGTCGGGCTGGCGGTGATGCGCCCCGACGGCACGGTCGTCCGCCGCATCGAGCCGCCCCGCGCGCCGGAGCTGCCGGTCGACGACAAGGTGCTGGCGTACATGCGCCGGGCGCTCGCGGACGTCCCCAAGAACGGCACGGCGGCGGGCGCGTTCAACGGGTTCGACTTCAAGCGGGTCACGGTGGCCGGCAAGACCGGGACCGCCGAGGTCTACGGCAAGGAGGACACCGCCTGGTTCGCCGGGTTCGTCCCGGCGGACAAGCCTCGGTTCGCGGTGGTCGCGATGATCGCGCAGGCGGGCACCGGCGGCACCTACGCCGCCCCGGCCGTGCGGGAGATCCTGGAGGCCATGTACGGCACCAAGAAGAAGCCCGGCGCGCTGGTGGACGGGAAGCTGCCCGAGCGCCTGCCGGACGTCCGGCCCGACGGCACCCCTGATCGGCCCGGCGATCGTCCTCCTGCT
>DATADI010000133.1:0-16474 GCA_036258615.1 Thermomonospora sp.
GTGACGACGTCCACCATCGGGATCTTGCACGGGTACCGTCCGACGGAGCCCTCGGTGGTCAGGGCCGGTTCGCCGGCGAGCACCACCGCCACGTCGGTGGAGGTGCCGCCGCCGTCCAGGGTGACCACCGAGCGGTGCCCCGCGGTGCCCGCCACCAGCGCCGCCCCCAGCGCCCCGGCCGCCGGGCCGGACAGCACCGTGGTGATCGGCTGGTGCACGACCTCCGCGGCCGACAGCACTCCCCCGTTGCTCTTCATGACGTGGAACGGCGGTGCGCCCAGCGGCTCCAGGCGGCGGGCGATCCCGGTGAGGTAGCGGGTCATGGCGGGCTTGACGGCGGCGTCCACCAATGTGGTCACCGAACGCTCGTACTCGCGGTACTCCCGCAGCACCTCGCACGACAGCGACACCACCGCCTCGGGGTGCTCGCGGCGCAGCACCTCCCGCATCGCCAGTTCGTGGCGGGGGTCGGCGTAGGAGTGCAGGAAGCACACGCCGATCGCGGTGACGCCCTGCTCGCGGAACCAGCGGGCCGCCGCCACCGCCCCCGCCTCGTCGAACGGGCGCAGCTCCGCGCCGGTGTGGTCGAGCCTGCCGCCCACGGTGCGGACCCGGTGCACCGGGACGATGCGCGGCGGCTTGACCCAGAAGTAGGAGTTGCCGTAGCCGTCCGGGACGCTCTGCCGGGCGATCTCCAGCAGGAACTCGAAGCCCTCGGTGGTGACGAACCCGAGGTCCCCGACGCGGTCCTCCAGCAGGTGGTTGGTGGCCACGGTGGTGCCGTGGGCGAGCGCGGCGACGTCCCCGCCCCCGGCGTCCAGCAGCTCCAGGGCGCGGTGCACGGCGGTCATGAAGCCCTCCGCCGGGTCGGCGGGCGTGGACGGGGTCTTGGCCGTCACGAGCCGGCCGGTGTCCTCGTCCAGCGCGACGACGTCGGTGAACGTGCCGCCGGTGTCGACGCCGATCCGGATCCGCCGTGGTTCCCGCATGAGGCCACATCTACCGTCGGCGGGGGGCCGGGGGAACTGTCGAGAATTGCCAAGGGATGACGTGCCGTTTCGGGATCGTGACATCGCTCCCTATAGGCTGGCAGCGGCCGAAGACCGACAACGACGACGAAGAGCCTGGAGCCTGGCGATGGCGCTGGAACGACCCGAGATCGACTTCCCCGAGGGCACCCCGCCCGACTACCTCGACATCACCGACATCACCGTCGGCGACGGTCCGGAGGCCACCAAGGGGTCGAACGTCTCGGTGCACTACCTCGGCGTGGCGTACTCCACCGGCGAGGAGTTCGACGCCTCCTGGAACCGGGGCGAGCCGTTCGAGTTCCCCCTCGGCGCCGGGCGCGTCATCAAGGGCTGGGACATGGGCGTCGCCGGGATGAAGGTCGGCGGTCGCCGCAAGCTGGTGATCCCGCCGCACCTGGCGTACGGCAACCGGGGCGCCGGGCGGGCGATCAAACCGGGCGAGACCCTGATCTTCGTGGTGGACCTGCTCGCCGTGAACTGACCGGGACCTGCACGGACGGGAGGAGCGTTGGACCGGACATGATCCAGGCACGCGGGCTCACCAAGCGCTTCGGCGCCAAGGTGGCCGTCGACCACGCCGAGTTCACCGTGCGGCCGGGCACGGTCACCGGCTTCCTGGGGCCCAACGGCGCCGGGAAGTCCACCACCATGCGGCTGATCCTCGGGCTGGACCGGCCCACCGAGGGCGACGTGACCGTCAACGGCCGCCACTACCGCGACCTGCCCGCCCCGCTGCGCGAGGTGGGCGCGCTGCTGGAGGCCCGCGCGGTGCACGGCGGGCGCAGCGCCTTCAACCACCTGTGGTGCCTGGCGCAGAGCAACGGCATCCCGCGCCGCCGGGTCGACGAGGTGCTCGGCCTGGTGGGCCTGGAGTCGGTGGCCGGGAAGGCCACCCGCGGGTTCTCGCTGGGCATGAGCCAGCGGCTCGGCATCGCCGGGGCGCTGCTGGGCGACCCGCCGGTGCTGATGTTCGACGAGCCGGTCAACGGGCTGGACCCCGAGGGCATCCTGTGGGTCCGGCGGCTGATGCAGCAGCTGGCGCGCGAGGGCCGCACGGTGTTCGTCTCCAGCCACCTGATGAGCGAGATGGCGCTGACCGCCGAGCACCTGGTGGTGATCGGCAAGGGCCGGATCCTGGCCGACACCGGCGTGAAGGAGTTCATCGAGACCAACGCCACCAGCCACGTCCGGGTCCGCTCGCCGCACCTGGACCGGCTGGTGCCGCTGCTGACCGGGCGGGGCTGGCGGGTGGACGACGACGGCGACGGCGCGGTGCGGGTCCACGGCGTCACCGCCGAGGAGGTCGGCGACCTGGCGGGCGGCGCCGGGCTGTGGCTGCACGAGCTGACCGGGGTCCAGCCGTCCCTGGAGGAGGCGTTCATGCAGCTCACCGGCGACTCCGTGGAGTACCACGCGCACATCGCCGGGGAACCGGCCGGGCCCGCGGGCCCGGCCCCCGCCCCGGCCGCGCCGCAGGCGGGAGGCCAGGGATGACCGCGACGACCCCGGAACGGCCCGCCGCGTCGGTGGGCTCCGGCAAGGCCACCTTCGGCAACGTGCTGGCCTCGGAGTGGACGAAGATCCGCACCGTGAAGTCCACCTTCTGGACGCTGCTCGCCGGGATCGTGGTGTCGATCGGCCTGTCGGTGCTGATCGCGCTGGGCGTCACCTCCTCCTACGACCAGCTCAGCGCCGAGGACAAGGCCCAGTTCGACACCGCCGCGTTCAGCCTGGCCGGGCTGACCTTCGGGATGGTGGCGTTCGGGGTCCTCGGGGTCCTGGTGGTGACCGGCGAGTACGCCACCGGCATGATCCGCACCTCGCTCACCGCGATGCCCCGCCGTGCCGAGTACCTGGCCGCCAAGGCGCTGGTGCTGGCCGCGCTGGTGCTGGTGGTGGGACTGGTGGTGTCGTTCGCCTCGTTCTTCCTGGCGCAGCTCGTGTACGCGACCAAGGACCTGGACGGCTCCCTCGGCGATCCGGGCATCCTGCGCGCGGTGGTCGGCGGCGCCGTCTATCTGACGCTGATCGCGCTGATCTCACTGGGCATTGGGACGCTGCTGCGGCATACGGCGGGCGCGATCACCACCGTGCTGGGCGTGCTGTTCGTCCTGCCGATCATCGGGGCGTTCCTGCCCGGCGAGTGGGGCGAGGAGGTCGCCATGCGGCTGCCGTCCAGGGCGGGTGACACGCTGATGTCGGCCCGCGACGCGGAGGACGCGCTGTCCCCGCTGGCGGGGGGGCTGATGTTCGCGCTGTACACCGCGATCGTGCTGGCCGCCGCGTTCTACGCGTTCACCAAGCGCGACGCCTGAGTCACTCCGGGCCCGGCAGCGGCTCGCCGCCGGTGTCCAGGTGGTCCCGCCAGGACCGCCGGGGCCGGTAGCCGAGCAGCCGCCGGGCCTTCGCGCACGACACGGCGCTGGCGTCCGGCCGCTCCACCGGCAGGACCGTCACCCGGTCGCCGTAGAAGGTGGCGACCAGGTCCGCGAGCGGACGGCCGGTGGTGTTGTCCTCGGCGGCGATGTGGAAGACCTCGTGGCCGGGCAGCTCCGCCTCCACCGCCAGGACGATCGCGTCGGCCAGGTCCCGCATGTCCACGTAGCTCCAGCGGCTCAGCCGGGGCTGCGGCTCGCGCAGGCCGGGCCCCAGGTTGGCGGCGTAGTCGCCGGGCCGCTGCACCCAGCTCGGGCGCAGCGACACGCAGCGCACGTCCGAGCGCCGGGCGACCGCGTCCATCACCTGCTCCCCGAAGTACTTGGCCAGCGCGTACGGCTCCTGGGGGCGTACGTGCTCGTCCTCGTCGGCGGGCAGGTACTCCGGCAGCGACGGCCGTTCGGCGGTGGCGTGGCCCGCCACGACCGCCGAGGAGATGTTGACGATCTTGGCCATGCCGAGCCCCACCGCCGCCTCGGCGACGTTGAAGGTGCTCAGCAGGTTGTTGGAGAACACGTGGTACGGCGTGTTGCGGAAGTGGGTGGGGATCGCCGCGCAGTGCACCACCGCCTGGCAGCCCCGGGCCACCGCGAAGGCGTCCCCGGGCTCGCGCAGGTCGGCCTGGACGTAGGGGGCGCCGCCCTCCAGCGGCAGCTCGTACCTCGGGACGCCGAGGTCGGTGCCGACGACCTCGTGCCCGGCGTCCAGCAGCGCGCCGATCGCCGCCAGCCCCACCTTGCCGCGCGCGCCGGTGACCAGGACCCGCATGGCGGTCACTGGGCGGTCGCGCCGCCGTCGACGCTGAGGATCGCGCCGGTGGTGTAGGTGGCCGCCGGGGACGCCAGGAACAGCGCCGCCGCCTGCACCTCCTCCGGCTCGCCCCACCGGCCCAGCGGGCAGCCGCGCCGCGCCGCCGGGTCCTGGGCGACCTCGGCGTTCATCCTCGTGTCGAACGCGCCGGGGGCCAGGGCGTTGACGGTGATGCCGGTGCCCGCCCACTCCACCGCCAGCGCCCGGGTGATCTGGACGACGGCGCCCTTGGACGCCGCGTACACCGAGCGGTCGCGGGCGCCGACCAGGCCGAGCGCCGAGGCGATGTTGACGATCCGGCCGTACCCGGCGGCCTTCATCGGGGCCGCCACGGCCCGGCACGCCAGCCAGGTCCCGGTGGCGTTGACCGCCAGGCACCGGTCCAGGTCGGCGCGGGTCAGCTCCTCGATGGCGCCCCGGATGTTGACCCCGGCGCTGTTGACCAGCACGTCGACGCGCCCGAAGCGGCGCAGGGTCTCGGCGACGGCCTCCTCGACGTCCTCCTCGGCGGTGACGTCGCAGCGCAGCCCGGCGGCCTCGACGTCCCAGGCGTCGGCCAGCCGTTTGGCCGCCGCCTCGCTCTCCTGCGCGTCGCGGCTCACCACGACCGGGGACGCGCCCGCCGCGGCCAGCGCCTCGGCGATGGCGCGGCCCAGGCCGTGGGTGCCGCCGGTGACCAGGGCGACCTGCCCGTTCAGTACCGTCATGCCTGGTGCATGCCCCGGCGGGCCCCGGCCCCCGCCCCAAGGGCCGGTACGGAAACGGTCACGACGACGCCGGGGCGGCCTCCCGTCCGGCGGTGACCCGGATGTCGATCGCGTCGTCGCGGACGCCGACCACGACGTGCTGCCCGGGGCTGAGCTGCCCCGACAGCAGCATGCTGGAGAAGCGGTTGTCCAGCTCGCGCTGGATCGTGCGGCGCAGCGGGCGCGCCCCGAACTCCGGCTGGTAGCCCCGGCGCGACAGCCAGTCCACGGCCTCGGGGGTGAACTCGACGGTGAGGTCCTGGGCGTGCAGCCGCCGCCGGGTGTCCTCCAGCAGCAGGTCGGTGATCTGGTGGAGCTGCTCGGCGTCCAGCTGCCGGAACACGATGATCTCGTCGATCCGGTTGAGGAACTCCGGCCGGAACGCCTCCCGCAGCCGCGCCATCACCCGGTCCCGCAGCGAGGCGTCCGCCGCGTCCCGCCCGGTGGCGAACCCGGCGGCCAGCCGCCCGGTGATCACGTCGGACCCCAGGTTGCTGGTCATGATCACCACGGTGTTGCGGAAGTCCACGGTACGGCCCTGGGCATCGGTCAGGCGGCCGTCGTCCAGCAGCTGCAGCAGCACGTTGAACACGTCGTGGTGGGCCTTCTCGATCTCGTCCAGCAGCAGCACCGCGTACGGGCGGCGGCGGACCGCCTCGGTGAGCTGCCCGGCCTCCTCGTAGCCGACGTAGCCGGGCGGGGCACCGACCAGGCGGCTGACGGTGTGCCGTTCCTGGAACTCGCTCATGTCGAAGCGGACCATCCGGTCCTCGCTGCCGAACAGCGCCTCCGCCAGGGCCCGCGCCAGCTCGGTCTTGCCGACCCCGGTGGGCCCCAGGAACAGGAAGCTGCCGATCGGGCGGTCCGGGTCGCCCATCCCGGCGCGGGACCGGCGCACCGCCTCGGCGACCGCCGCGACCGCCTCGTCCTGGCCGACGACCCGCTGGTGCAGGTGCTGCTCCAGGCCCAGCAGCCGCTCGCGTTCCTCCTGGGTGAGCTGGGCGACGGGGATGCCGGTGATCCGGGACACCACCTCGGCGATGTCCTCCACCGTGACCTGCGGGATCGCGGTGCTGCCGCCGGACGGCAGGTCGGCCTTGCGGCGTTCGAGGTCGGCCAGCTCCTCCTTGAGGGACTTGGCGCGCTCGTAGTCCTCCTCGGCGACGGCCTGGTCCTTCTCCCGGCACACCTGGTCGATGCGCCGGTCCAGTTCGCGCGCCGCCCGGCCGGGGGTCCGGGTGCGCAGCCGCACCCGCGCCCCGGCCTGGTCGATCAGGTCGATGGCCTTGTCCGGCAGGAACCGGTCGGTCAGGTAGCGGCTGGACAGCTCCACCGCCGCCACCAGCGCCTCGTCGCCGAACCGCACCTGGTGGTGGGCCTCGTAGCGGTCCCGCAGGCCGCGCAGGATCTCGATGCTGTCGTCCACGGCGGGCTCGGGCACCAGGATCGGCTGGAACCGGCGCTCCAGGGCGGCGTCCTTCTCGATGTTCTTGCGGTACTCGTCGACGGTGGTGGCCCCGATGACGTGCAGCTCGCCGCGGGCCAGGGCGGGCTTGAGCATGTTCCCGGCGGTCATCGCGCCCTCGCCGCCCCCGGCGGAGACCATGGTGTGGATCTCGTCGATGAACACCACCAGCTGGTCGGTGTGGAGGCGGATCTCCTCGATCAGCTTGGTCAGCCGTTCCTCGAAGTCGCCCCGGTAGCGGGTGCCGGCCACGACCTCGGCCAGGTCGAGCTGGACGAGCCGCTTGCCGAGCAGGATGTCGGGGACCTCGCCGTCGGCGATGTGCTGGGCGATGCCCTCCACGATGGCGGTCTTGCCGACCCCGGGGTCGCCGATCAGCACCGGGTTGTTCTTGGTGCGCCGCGACAGGATCTCGATGGTCTGCTCGATCTCCTGGTCACGGCCGATCACCGGGTCCAGCCGCCCCTCACGGGCCAGGTCGGTCAGGTCGCGGCCGAACTCGTCCAGGGTGGGGGTGTCGGTGGGCGGGCGGCCGGAGCCGGGCCCGGCCGAGGGACGCGGGCCGGTGGACGCGGTCTGCAGCGACTCGGGCGTGACGTGCGCGTCGTGCAGCATCCGCCCGGCCTCGGACTCGTGGTTGACGGCCAGGGCGTACAGGACGTGCTCGGGCCCGATGTAGGACGCGCCGAGGGCCCGGGAGATCTGGTAGGCGTCCAGCAGCGCCCGCTTGGCCGAGGGCGTCATCATCGGCGGCACGTCCCGGGGCTCGCCGTGGCCGGTGCTGCGCTCGATCTGCCCGGCGAGGGCCTCGGGGTCGGCGCCCGCCTTGCTGAGGAGCTGGCGCGTGGTGTCCTGGCGGGTCGCCGCCCACAGCAGGTGGTCGGTGTCCAGGTCGGGGCTGCCCCACTCGGCGGCCCGCGCCGCCGCGTCCCGGACCAGCTCGCGGCCGTGCTCGCTCATGAACCGCGCGAGATTGACGCGTTCCACCGGGCGGCGCGCCCCGGAGCCGAAGAACCGGGCGAGCAGTTCCTCGAAGGGGTCCATCCCGCCGGGCCCGTACCAACCCCCCACCATGTCGCGACCTCCTCACCAGGGGTGTGTCCGTCGGCGAGCCCCTACCCGTGCGACCCCCGCGAAACCTCCGGCGGAGTCTCAGGCGCCGTACGGGAAGGAGGTGGCGGCAGGGCCCAGCAGATCGGCGACGTGCCGGTCGTACAGCTCCAGGTTCCGCGCGGCGAGGTGGTCGAACGGCTGGGGCACCGACGAGCCGGGGGTCAGGGACGACAGGGCGGTGGCCGGGTCGAGATGGGCCGCCACCCACGACTCCTGGGTCGCGGCGCGCGCCACGACCTCGGCGATCGGCGTGACGATCAGGGAGTTGCCGAAGTACAGGGTGCCCGCGGGGTCGGCGCCCACGGCGTTGGCGGCGACGACGTACAGGTGGTTGTCGTACGCGCGGGCGCGGGTGGTCAGCTCCCAGATGTCGGCCGAGCGCAGCAGCGCGGACGGGCGGCAGACGACCTCCGCGCCGCGCACCGCCTGGATCCGCCACAGCTCGGGGAAGTCGCCGTCGAAGCACACCGCCATGCCGACGCGCCCCAGCGAGGTGTCCACCACGCAGACCTCGGAGCCGGGCGTCACCCAGCCGCCGCGCCGGGCGTCCTCCCCGCCGAACGGGTGGGTCTTGCGGTACACGCCGAGCACGTCGCCGCCCGGCCCCACCAGCACCGCCGCGTTGTAGACGACGCCGGGCGCCGAGCCGCGCTCGTAGGTGCCGAAGCAGACGTGGACGCCGAGGTCGCGGGCGGCCTCCTGGACCGGCTCGGTGACCGGCCCGGGGATCGGCGAGACCAGCGACCACAGCTCGCCCGCCGGCACGCCCGGGGTGAACCCGGTGGTGCACGACTCGGGGAGCACCACCAGTTCGGCGCCGGTGGCGGCCACGCACCGCCGGATCCAGGCCGCCGCCATGTCCAGGTTGGCGCCGACCGACGCGGCGGTCAGCGGACCGGCGGCGGGCGCGAACTGCACCGCCGCCGCGGTGAACGGTCGCATGACGGACACCGTCCTCTCTGCGCCGGGCGCGGGCGGCGCGGGTCAGGGGCCGCCCCGGCGGCGGCCCAGGGCATACCCGATGACGACGCCCGTCAACGCCACCACGGCCCCCGCCCCGAACGCCACCGTCAGCTGCCCCGCGCCCGCGGGGGCCTCCGCCGCGCCGCCGCGATAGACCGCCGGCGGCGGAACGGACACGGCTTCCGGCGCGACCGGCCCGGGCACGGCGGGTTCGGGCACTGCGGGTTCGGGCACGGCGGGTTCGGGCGGGGCGGTGAGGGCCTGTTCGACGGCGGCGAAGAACTCCCCGGCGGTGCGGCGGGCGACGCCGCCGAGCATCCGCTGGCCGACCCCGCCGATCATGCCGCCGACGACCGCGTCGGCGTCGTAGTCGACACGGGTGCCGCCGGCCTCCTCCGACAGCCGGACGCGGACCGTGGCCTCCACGGTGCCGGGCGCGCCCTGGCCCTGGGCGCGCAGCGTGAACGCGTGCGGCGGCTCGGGGTCGGTGAGGGCGACCCGGCCGACGTAGGTGCCCCGGATGGAGGCGACCCCGGCGGTGATCGTCATCTGGTAGGCGTCGGCGCCCACGGCCTCCAGGGTGTGGCAACCGGGGATGCTGCGGGCCAGCACCGCCGGGTCGCGCAGGGCGTCCCAGACCCGGGGCAACGGCGCGGCGACGGTGGCGCTGCCGGTGACCTTCATGTCCCGACCCTAGGAAACCGGCCCCGGATCCACGAAGGGCAAGTTCTGCCGAGCGAGTCGCGTGCCTTTGTCATGCTTGGTGTGCGAACCTGCCATCGCTTCCGCGCGTCAACCGGTTCGTGCGCGGAAGACCCGGCCATGAGGAGCCGGGCACCGCCGAGGAGGTTCGCCGTATGCGTGGGAAGCTGCCCGTGGTCGCCTGCCTGGTCGCGGGGCTGGCGGGGATCGGCGCGGGAGCGGTGCCCGAACTGCGCACGCACGCCACCGCCGAGGTCCGTCCCTCGCTGCGCGCCGAGTTGTCGCGGATCCTCGCCGACCAGCGGTGGGAGCGGCCCCGGCCGGGCACCTGGACGGTGCAGCAGGCCCCCGACATCCCCCGGGGGCCGGTGCCGACGATCCGCCGGATCAACACCCGCGACCGGGTGGTGTTCCTGACCATCGACGACGGCTACGAGTACGACCCGGCGTTCGTGGACATCGTGCGGAGGCAGAAGGTCCCGATCATGACCTTCCTGACCTCCAGCTACGTCAAGGGGCAGGGACAGTACTTCTGGGCGCTGCGCAACGCCGGGTCCCGGATGGAGAACCACTCGGTGACCCACCCGGCGATGAGCTCGCTGCCGCTGGAGGGGCAGCGCCGGCAGATCTGCGAGGCGTCCGACACCATCGCGCGGCAGTACGGGCGGCGGCCGGTGTTCTTCCGCCCGCCGTTCGGGGCGATGAACGCGCTCACCCAGCAGGCCGCCAAGGAGTGCGGCATCAAGCTGATCATGCTGTGGAACACCGAGTTCTACAACGGCACCACCGGCCCGGGGGTCGGGTACAACGGCTTCGCCCGGGGCGACGGCGCGGGCAAGGGCTTCCAGCCGGGCGACATCGTGCTGATGCACTACCGCAAGGGCCTGGCGCAGCAGTTCCTGATGATCCTGGGCTGGCTCCGGCAGCAGGGCTTTCGCCCGGCGGCGATCGAGAACTACCTCCCGCGGTCCCTCGGCGGCGACGCGCCCGACTCGGCCACCACCGTCAAGTAGGAGGATCGGCGCCTATCCCGCCTATCCCGCCTATCCGCAGCTATCCGGAGGAATCCCGGAAGCCGCGAACGATCCCCGCCCCCGTGCGTACAGTGCGTGGTGGCCGGCGGGGTCGAGGTTCCCCGCTCCCTGCGTTGTGACCCCGCCGGTCCCCGTCACCGGCCGGGGGCGGGACGGGCGGCGGGGGTGTCCCCGATCCGCAGCGCCGGGTCGGCCGCGGCGCGCCGCCGCAGCCGGAACAGCCCGTCCGGGGACAGCGGCATCGCGTCGATCCGCAGCCGCTCGGCGTCCTCGACGGCGGCGGCGATCACCGCCGACACCGGGATCACCCCGGCCTCCCCCGCGCCCTTGACGCCGAGCGGGTTCAGCGGCGACGGCGTCTCCATGTGGCCGGTCTCCACGTGGGGGATCTCGGTGGCGTACGGCATCAGGAAGTCCATGAACGAGGCGTTGAGGAGCTGCCCGGCCTCGTCGTACACCATCCGCTCGTACAGGGCCCCGGCGACGCCCTGCGCCACGCCCCCGTGGATCTGGCCCTCCACGATGCGCGGGTTGATGAGCCGCCCGCAGTCGTGGATCACCGCGTACCGCAGGATGCGGATCTCGGCGGTGTCCGGATCGGTCTCCACCACGGCGGCGTGCATCCCGGACGCGAACGTGGACCGGATCGGGGAGAAGTAGTCGCGGCCCTCCAGCCCCGGCTCCTCCCCCGGCGGCACCGGCGGCTCGTCCGGCGACCCGCCGACGGCGAACTGGGTGGCCCGCCGCGCCTCGTCGTCGAAGGCGTACCGCAGCGGGTTGGCCAGCACCGCGACGGTGCGCAGCGGGATCGCGGCGGTCCGGTCACCGCGCACGTGGACCTCACCGTCGGTGATCTCCAGGTCGCGGGGGTCGGCCTCCAGCGCCTCCCCGGCCACGCGCAGCGCCTTGGCGCGCAGCCGGCGGCAGGCGAGCGCGACGGCGTTGCCGCTCATCACCGCCGACCGGGAGGCGAACGTCCCGACGGCGTACCGGAAGCGGCGGGTGTCGCCGGTGGTGACGGTGACGTCCTCGATCGGCACGCCCAGCTCGTCGGCGGCGATCTGCGCGAACACGGTCTGGTGGCCCTGCCCCTGGGAGGTCAGGCCGGTGGCGACGTGCACGCGCCCGGCGGAGTCGACCTCGACGTGCCCGCCCTCGTAGGGGCCGACGCCGGTGCCCTCGACGTAGCAGCCGAGCCCGATGCCGATCCGGCGGCCCTCGGCGGCGGCGCGGGCCCGTTCCTCGGCGAAGGAGTCCCAGCCGACCATGTCCCGGATCCGGGCGAGCATCGCCGGGTAGTCGCCGGAGTCGTAGATCAGCGGGCGGCCGTCCTGGAACGTCAGGCCCTGGTCGTAGGGGAACTCGCCGGGCCCGATGAGGTTGGCGGCGCGGACGTCGGCGCGGTCGCGGCCGAGGGCGCGGGCGATGCGGTCCATGGTCCGCTCCATGCAGAACACGCCCTGCGGACGGCCCGCGCCCCGGTACGGGGTGACGATCACCGTGGTGGTGTAGAGGCTGGTGAACTCCACCCGGTAGGCCCCGGGCTTGTACGGCCCGAGCAGCTGGGTGGAGGTGATGATCGGGACGATGACGCCGTAGGGGGTGTAGGCGCCGTGGTCGTGCAGGATCCGCACGTCCAGGCCCAGGATCCGGCCCTCGTCGTCGAACCCGACCCGGACGTGGTGGACCTGGGCGCGTTCGTGCGCGGCGGCGGTGAAGTGCTCCCGGCGGTCCTCGGTCCACTTGACCTCGCGGTCCAGCAGCCGGGCCGCCCACGGCACCAGGACCTCCTCCGGCCACGGATGCATGATCTTCACGCCGAACCCGCCGCCGACGTCCGGGGCGATCACCTCGACCTTGCCCGGCGGCAGGTCCAGCCGGGCGGCGAGCGCCATCCGGACGCTGGTGGAGGTCTGGGTGGAGGAGTACACCCGCAGCGACCCGTCGTCGGAGTCCCAGCGGGCGTACACGCCGCGGCCCTCCAGCGGCATGGACGCGCTGCGCTCGATGTCGAGCCGGAACTCCAGGCGGTGCGGGGCCGCCTCGATCGCGGCGGGCGCGTCGCCGACCTCCTGCACCAGGTGCGCGCCGACGTTGCCGGGCACGTCGTCGTGGACGAGGTGCTCGGCGGCCAGCGCGTTCTCGATCCCGACGACGGGGGGCAGCGCCTCGTAGGAGACGCGGATCCGTTCGGCGGCGTCCTCGGCGAGGTAGCGGTCGCGCGCCACCACCATGACGACGGGCTCCCCCACGTGCCGGACGACGTCGCGGGCGAGGGGGCGCCCCGTGCGGCCGTGCGTCAGCGACGGGTGCGGGATCAGCAGCGGCAGCGGCTCGCCGACGCGTTCCGGCAGGTCCTCCCAGGTGTAGAGGGCGACGAGGCCGTCGACGTCCAGGGCGTCGTCCACGTCGATGCCGGTGATGCGGGCGTGCGCGTGCGGGGAGCGGACGAACGCGGCGGCCAGCGCGTCCCGGCCGAGGTCGTCGAGGAAACGGCCCTGGCCGGTCAGCAGCCGGGGGTCCTCGCGGCGCGGGATCGGCTCTCCGAACAGCGACGTGGTCATGTGCCCCGCCCCTCCTCGGCGATCAGGTCGGCGGCGCGGCGCACCGAGGCGACGATGTTCTGGTAGCCGGTGCAGCGGCACAGGTTGCCCGCGATGCCCTCCACGACCTCCTCCTCGCTGGGCCGGGGGTTGTCGCGGAGCAGCGCGGTCACCGTGCACAGGAACCCGGGGGTGCAGAACCCGCACTGCAGGCCGTGGCACTCCTGGAACGCCCGCTGCACCGGGGACAGGGCGCCCTCCCCGGGGGCCAGGCCCTCGACGGTGGTGATCTCGCGCCCGGCGACGGTGACGGCGAGCGTCAGGCAGGACCGGATCGGCTCGCCGTCCAGCAGGACGGTGCAGCAGCCGCAGACGCCGTGCTCGCAGCCCACGTGCGTGCCGGTCAGGCCGAGGTCGTGGCGCAGGAAGTCCGACAGCAGCCGCCGCGCCGGGGCGGTGGCGGCGCGGTGGACGCCGTTGACGCTCAGCGCGATCTCGAAGGTCGGCTCGGCGGTCATCGCTCTCCCGGAAGGGCGTTGCGGGCCGCCTCGGCGAGCGCCCGCCGGGTGAGGACCCCGACCAGGTGGCGCCGGTAGTCGGCCCCGGCGTGGATGTCGCCGTCCGGGTCCACCCGCGCGGCGGCGCACTCCCCGGCCGGGCCCCAGTCGCAGTCCCCGGGCGGGCGGCCCGCCTGCCCCTGCGCGGCGGGCTCGGCCAGGTCCACCACCACGGGGGTGTCGCCGACGCCGAGGCAGGCCACCCGGGCGTCGCGGACCCGCAGGTCGTCGTCGAGGGCGACCAGCGCGGCCACCCCGGCGAGCGCGTAGTCGCCGTGCCGCCGGGCGACCTCGGTGAACGCCGTCCCGGTCTGCGGGGGCAGCGCCGGGAAGAACGCCGAGACCGCCAGTTCGCCGGGGGTCAGGGCCGACTCCAGCGGGCCGAGGAAGAAGCCGTCCGCCGCCACGGTGCGCCGCCCCGCCGTGGAGGCCGCCTCGACGGTGCCGCCGAGCAGCGCGAGCACGGCGGGCAGTTCGGCGGCGGGGTCGGCGTGGGCGAGGCTGCCGACGACGGTGCCCCGGTTGCGGATCACCGGGTGGGCGACGTGCCGCAGCGCCTGGCGCAGCAGCGGCTGCGCCGCCGCGGCCTCGGCCGAGCGCTCGACGCGGGCGTGCCGGGTGAGCGCGCCGACCCGGACCCCGGCGGCGGTGACCTCCAGCGTGTCGAGCCCGGCGACGCGGTTGATGTCCACCAGCCGGTCGGGGGCGGCCAGCCGCATGGTGAGCAGCGGGATGAGGCTCTGGCCTCCGGCCAGCACCTTGCCGCCCTCGGCGAGGGCCGCCAGGGCCTCGGGCACCGTGCCGGGGGCGGTGTAGTCGAACGGCGGCGGTTTCACGGCTGGTCCTTCGGCCGCTCGGCGGTGGGGTCGCGTTCGAAGCCGACCTCGCCGTAGGAGACCTCGGGGCCGGTGACCCGGGCGGAGATCACCCGCAGGAGGTGGTACCCCGCCAGCACCACGATGGTGCCCAGCGCGATGCCCTCCAGCGTGAAGTCGTCGTCGACGGGATGCACCACCGGGCCGATCGCCAGGATGATGCCCGCGCCGATCGGGACCATGTTGACCGGGTCGGCGAAGTTCACCCGGGACTCCACCCAGATCTTGGCGCCGAGCAGGCCGATCATCCCGTAGAGGATCACGGTGACGCCGCCGAGCACCCCGCCCGGCGTGGCCGCGACCAGCGCCCCGAACTTCGGGCACAGCCCGAACAGGATCGCGATCACCGCCGCGACGTAGTACGCCGCCGTGGAGTACACCCGCGTGGCGGCCATGACCCCGATGTTCTCGGCGTAGGTGGTGGTGGGCGACCCGCCGACCGAGGAGGCGACCGCCGTGGCGGCCCCGTCGGCGAAGATCGCCCGGCCGATCAGTGGGTCCAGGTCGGTGCGGGTCATCTCCCCGACGGCCTTGACGTGGCCGGTGTTCTCGGCGATGAGGGCGATCACGGCGGGCAGCACCAGCAGCACCGCCGACATCCTGAAGTCGGGGGCGTGCATCTGCGGCAGCCCGAACCAGTCGGCCTTCTCCACGGCGTCGAAGCTCACCCGGTCGTGCGGGAACGCCGTGGCCACGCAGTACGGGCCCTCCGGGGAGCACTCCCGGCCGGACGCGTCCCGCAGGTTGGTGCCCGGCAGCACCGAGGTGACCTGGCCGAACAGGTCCAGCACCCACGACAGCGCGAACCCGAACACCAGCCCCAGCAGGATGGAGATCCGCCCGACGAACCCGCGGAACAGCACCATCACCAGGAAGACGAACGTCATGGTGACCAGCGCGACCCAGTGGTCCTGCGGCCAGTAGGTGTCGGCGACCACGAACGCCAGGCCGAACCCGATCAGCATGACCACGGCCCCGGTGACGACCGGCGGGAACACCGCGTGGATGACCGCCGGGCCGAGGACGTGGATCAGCACCCCGGCCAGCGCCAGCACCAGCCCGGCCACCAGGATCGCCCCGGTCACCCAGGCGTCGGCCTGCGCGGTGTCGGCCCCGGCGCGGATGGCGAACACGCCGCCGACGAAGGACGCGCTGGTGCCCAGGTAGCTGGGCACCTTCCCCTGCACGATCAGCAGGAACAGGATGGTGGCGACCCCGGACATCATCACCGCGAGGTTGGGGTCAAGGCCCATCACCAGGGGGAACACGAACGTCGCGCCGAACATGGCGATGACGTGCTGCGCGCCGAGACCCGCGGTGCGCGGCCAGCTCAGCCGCTCCTCCGGCCCGACCACCTCGCCCGGGGCGGGGCTGCGCCCGTCACCGTGCACCTTCCAGCCGAATGCCATCCGCGCTCCCTCGCTCCGTGCCTTATGCGGGGAAAATAGAGGTGACCTGGAAGGGCATCATCGGCGACTTCTGCCAAACGCCGCCCTCGCCGTTGTGAGAAGGATGTGCCCCAGATCACATCCGCGTTAACGGCGGAGCCGTCAGATGCCCCGCATCCGCAGCACGTGGAGCGCCAGGGTGAGGTTGAGCCGCAGGTGCGCGTCCTCGGTGAACGGGCCGAGCATCCGCTCCAGCTTCCCGATGCGGTACCGCAGCGTGTTGTAGTGGAAGTGCAGCCTGCGGGCGGTCTCGGCGACGTTGAGGTTGGTCTCCAGCAGCACCTGCAGGGTGCGGCGCAGGTCGACCGCCTCCGGGTCGTCGTCGGTGGCCAGCTCGCCGAGCGTCTCCCTGACGAACACGTGCAGCTCCGCCGGGTCCGACACCAGGCTCAGCAGCCGGTAGACGCCGAGCTGGTCGAAGTGGGCGCGGGCGCCCGCGCCGTGCATCTGCCGCCCGACCCGTACCGCCTTGACCGCCTGCTCGTAGGCCTCCGGCAGCGCGGACGGCGACGCGGCGGTGCGGCTGATGCCGGTCGAGAAGGTACGGCGCCCGCCGGGGTGCTCGCAGAACACCGCCGTGGCCTCGCGGACCAGCGCCGTCAGGTCCACCGGGCGGGTGTCGGCGGGGCCCGCGCCGACGATGGCGACCACCTCGTGCGCGAAGCTGGCGACCGCGCCGTGCCGGTCGTGCCGCCGGACCACGGTGGTCCAGGCGGCGGCGAGGCGTTCCTGCACCATCCGCTCGTCGGCG
>DATADI010000134.1:0-2457 GCA_036258615.1 Thermomonospora sp.
CGAGCCCCCGCCCGCCGAGGAAGCCACCCGCGCCTCCCCCGCACCAACCGAGCCCCCGGAAGCGCCCTCCCGCGCCTCCTCCGCCACGCCAGCACCAGACGCCCCCGCATCATGGGCGACACCACGAGAGGCCGCCCGCGCCTCCTCCGGCGAAACCACACCATCCGAGAAGACAGCCCCCACGCCACCCGCAGTGCCCTGTGAATCACCCGGCACCGACGCCTCGGCCACACGGCGAGCGGACGCATCCGCCTGCTCCAACTCCCCCCGCGCAGCCACATCTTCCGCGGAGACAACCCCCACGGCACCCGCGGCACCCGGGGCTGCCTCATCCTGAGCGGAGGAATTCCCGTGCCCCCCGAACGCCCGCGGAGCCACCTCGTCCGAGGAGACGCCCCCCAGGCCGCCCTGGGAAGCGGAACCACCCGAGACCGACGCCTCGGCCACACGACGAGCGGACACACCGGCGTGTCCCACAAGGGCCTGCGGAGTCACCTCGTCCGAGGGGGCAGCCTGCACGCCGCCCGTGATGCCTTGTGAAGTGGGCTCAGGTGAGGAATGCGTTGCTTCAGCTGTCGCGCCGGAAGCGGGTCGCCGGGCATGCGGCTGAGCCCCGGTGGAAGGCACATCGTGCGGCGACGCGGTCCGCACGTCGGTTGTGGCTCTCGGGGCGGCGTTGCGTTCCCCATGCGCGGCTCCGGGCGAGAGCGGTGGCGTACCGTCCGTCGGCCTGGGTGGAGCGGTGGTGGCACGGGCGGTGTCCGCAGGTGCCGAGTCGGAGGAGGCCGGGTAGGGAGAGGACGCGTTTTCGCCTGAAGACGGTGAGGCCGTGAGCGGTGCTGGCTTCGGGGGGGCCTCGAGGAGCCCGGATGGGGCGGGCTCGGCGTTCAGCGTGGGTAGGGCGGGCGGGGCGGTGAACGTGACCGGGGTCGGCGGGGTGACGGGACGGCGCGGGGCCGGGGCGGTGGCCGGGGACGACCAGCGGACCTCGGGGACCGCGGCCGTCGGTGACGTGGACTCGTCGGTGTCGTCCGCCGGCCAGCCGAGGCCGGCGGGATGGTGCTGCGAGGGGGCGGCGGCCTCGTCAGGCCAGCCCAGTCCTGGTCCCGTGTTCATGAAGACCTCTTCCTCGACCCTTGCGCGCGGCGCGGTGTCCGTTCGGCGACCACGCGGACAATCGTCGTCGGCGGCTCGACCCTACCCTGCCCCAGGCGGCGCACCTCGGCTGTCCGGACACCGAACCGCTTCAGGACCGGCGCGGCCTCCTCCAGTTCCCGCGCGGCGCGTTCGCCCTTGAGGGCCAGCAGCTCACCGCCGGGCCGCAGCAATGGCAGCGCCCAGGTCACCAGCCGGTCGAGCGGGGCGACCGCCCGCGCGGTGACCACGTCGGCCTGGTACTCCCGGGCGACCTCCTCGGCGCGCGCGCGGCGTACCCGGACGTTCGGCAGGTCCAGCAGCGCGACCGCCTCGTCGAGAAAGGTGGTACGGCGCAGCAGCGGTTCGAGCAGCGTGATCGGCAGGTCGGGACGGACGATCGCCAGCACCAGGCCGGGCAGCCCCGCGCCGGACCCGATGTCGATGACGGACGCGCCCTCCGGCACGGCCTCGGACAGCACCGCGCAGTTCATCAGGTGCCGTTCCCAGAGCCGATCGGCCTCCCGGGGCCCGATCAGGCCGCGGACGACTCCCGCATCGGCGAGAAACTCCGCATATCGCTCCGCGACAGGAAGCGCGTCACCGAAGATCTGCCGTGCTCCTGCCGGTGCCGACCTTGGATCCCCCACCGTACGAATCGTTCCATAAACAGCGCCGGGCGCGCACACAGGCACCTGCGGCTTGCCCGACCCGGTGGGCGGTGTCACGCATATTTACCGTCCACCGGGTAGCACCTGACCGACCGCCTTCTCCGGGCGCCGGGCGGACGACCGGCGCCCCGACCCCCCGGAAGGAAGTCCCCGATGGGATTCGGAGCAAGTCTCACCTTCATCGCGATCGGTGCGATCCTCGCGTTCGCCCTCAAGGTCGACCTCAGCGGAGTCAACATCCAGATGGTCGGCTGGATCCTCATCCTGGTCGGCGTCGCCAGCATGATCTTCACGTTCGCCTACACCCGTCCGCGCCGCCGTGCCGCCGCGGCCGAGATCGCCGACGAGGAGCCGCTGTACGTCGTCCACCCCGAGAACCCGGAACCGCCCACCGTCGACCAGCCGGTCCCCCCGCACGTCCACACCGACGCCGCCGGCCACCCCGACCCCACCGCCCCGCCGACCCGGCCCTCCGCCCCCACCCACCAGGGCACCCAGTCGACCCCCCGCCCCCACACCCACGACGCCCCCCAGCCGGGCCGCCACCTCGAGGAGGGCCACTCCCGCATCCGCCGCGAACGCCTCTGACCCCCGGCCCCGTACCGCCCGCCCCGCCGGCGGTACGGCCCCACCCACCAAACCCAACCACCCC
>DATADI010000135.1:0-7218 GCA_036258615.1 Thermomonospora sp.
CCGCATCCACCAGATGCGCCAGACGACCAAAGAACCGACCCGCCTCAGCCAACGCCCCAGCATTATGCGGCTTACCGGCCAACACCGCCGTATGCGCAAAAGCCGCCGCCACCGCACTCTCAGTAGGCTCGGTCAACTCCAACAACCCCAACCCAACACGAGCCTCCAGCCGAACCTGCCGATCCACCGCCTCCCGCAACACCGACACATCGAAGCCAAGAGCAGATCCCGTACGCGCCCCCGCCGCATCCCACCGCTCAGCCAACCGCCCCGCACCCACAGCCACCAGCCGACGCGAATAGGGGCCATCGGCGTCCGAGATGTGGTCACGGGTCTTGGCGGCGGCCAGCAGCAACGACACCGCAGCCGCCAACCGGGCGCCCTCACCACGGGCGTCCAGGACGTCCGCCGAACGCATCCCCCGCAACGCGCACGGCCCCGCCTTGCGACGCGGGGAGCGCTCAGGGGCCTGCGCCTCCAGAAGGACCGACACCAGCAGGCCGTCGTAGTTGGTGACCAGCCGAGCCGCCTGCCCGTGCTCGGCCCGCAGCGTCAGGCACAGCCCGCACAGGTGGGCCAACCAGGAGTCGAACAACGACCGGCACATGACGTGACGGCATGGCCGTACCAGCCCGAACATCGCCCATCCCTCTCCATGCCGCGACCGGTCGCGGACGCGGCGTCCATCCTCGGACGTGGTGGGAGCGGTCGGCGAGGGGTGACGCGAAAGGATCCTAGACCGTGACCTACCAGGACGCACAAGACGTCCCGGTCGGCGTCACAGTCCGGCGCAGGCGAGGGCGCGGCGGTAGGCGCCCAGCCGGGGACCGTCGGCCGCGCCGGTCTCGCCGAGGAGTTCGGCGAGGTCGAACCACGCCTGGGCGGCCTCCCGGGAGGACTCCATCTCCTCCATGTGGGTGGCGGCGCGGGTAAGGACCTCGACGGCGTCCTCGGTGCGGCCGAGGCGCACGTACGCCTCGCCCAGCACGGTCAGCGCCCAGGCACTGGCCCGGCGGGGGGCGTCTCCGAGCAGGTCGAGGGCCTCGTGGGCGAGGGTGACGGCGTCGGCGGGGCGGCCGAGCGCGATCTCGGCGCGGGCCAGCTCGATCACGCAGAGCGCCACGTCGATCTCCCCGGCGGAGCTGGAGTTGATCTGCTCGCGGGTGCGCAGCAGGATCTCGCGGGCCTCCTCGGCCTGGTCGGGGCGGGCCCGCAGGAGCAGCCCTGCGTACACCATCCGCAGGCGGGACAGGCTGCGCGGGTCGTCCAGAGCCCCCAGCAGCGGCAGCGCGCGTTCGGCGAGCGCCATGCCCTCCTCGTACTCGCCGCGCACCTCGGCGACGTAGGCGGCCTCCCAGTAGGCGGCCATCCGGGCCTTGGGGCTGCCGATCCGCTCGGCGCGTTCGATGAGCTGGTCGGCGAGCTGGCGGGCGCGGACCAGGTCGCCGCGCTCGATGTAGGCGGCCAGCAGGGTCGCGCCGAGGTGGACCGCTCCGTCGGTGGACTCGGCGCCGGAGGCGATCAGCCTGCGCAGCGCGTCCTCGGCGACCTCGACCCCGGCGCTGATGTCGCCGCGTTCGCGCAGGCACCGGCTGAGCGCGACGTGCACGCGGGCCCACTGCTCCAGGTCGGCCTCGGCGGACGCCTCGGCGGTGAGCTGCCGCAGTTCGGCGATGGCGGCCTCCAGCGCCCCGGCCGCCTCCAGCGCCAGCGCGTGTCCCCAGCGGGCCTGTTGCAGCAGTTCGGGGAGCGCCACGGCGTCGCTGTTGGCGAGGACGTCGGCGAACCGGGCGCGGGCCTCGGCCGCCGCGCCGTTCTGCAGGGCGATCTCCGCGTAGTCCAGGGTGACCCGAAGGTCGTCGACGACCTCCTCGCTGACACCGCTGACGAGGTAGGTCGCCGAGCAGTTGAGCTTGGCGGCCAGCAGCTCGATCACGCTGGGGGCGGGTACCCGCTTGTCGCTCTCGATGAGCGAGATGTAACTGTCCGACAGCTCCGGGAAGGCGAGCTGCGCCTGGCTCACGCCCTGGCGGATGCGCAGCGCGCGGATACGCTGCCCGAGAGTTTCCTGACCGGCCACCACGAAACTCCTAACGTCATCACACGCGCGAGGTAGATATGCGCAGGGTATTCACCGGTGGGCCGGAAGGCGAGGGGCCCGGTCACACGGTGATACGGAACCGTGATCCGGGGTGCGCCGGTGGAGACCCCGGCCGTGGCCTGTTGTACTGGAAACATGAGCAGCAGCCCACGGGGGGTGGAGTGGCTGAACGCGCTCCCGCCGCACGACGCCGAGCACGAGCTGCTGGCGTGCTGCGGCTCCCGGGCGTGGGCCCGCGCTGTGGCGTCCGGCCGCCCGTACGCGGACCGGGCCGCGCTGCACACCGCCTCCGAGCGGGTGTTCGCCACACTGGCGTGGGCGGACGTCGAGGAGGCGCTACGGCACCATCCCCGTGTCGGTGACCGGCCCAAGGGCGTGGACCGCGAGTCGACCTGGTCGCGGTCCGAGCAGGCCGGGGTCATCGACGCCGACCGGCACGTCGCGCACGAGTTGCATGAGGGCAACCTCGCCTACGAGAAGCGGTTCGGGCACGTGTTCCTGATCTGCGCCACCGGGCTGTCGGCCGAGCGGATGCGCGACGCGCTGGCCGAACGGCTGGGCAACGACGAGGGGACCGAGCGCGGCGTCGTCCGGGAGGAGCTGCTCAAGATCACCCATCTGCGTCTCGACAAGCTGCTGGAGCATCCGTGAGCCTGAGCACCCATGTCCTCGACACCCGCCTGGGGCGGCCCGCCGCGCAGGTGCCGGTCCGGCTGGACCGGTACGACGGCGGGTCCTGGCAGCCGCTGGCGGAGGCGTCCACCGACGAGGACGGGCGGCTGGGCGGGCTGCCGGGCGGTGGCGCCGACCTGGTGGCGGGGATCCACCGGCTGCGGTTCGGCACCGGCCCGTACTTCGCGGCGCAGGGCGTGGAGACGTTCTACCCGGAGGTCAGCGTGATCTTCGAGGTCGCCGACCCGTCCGAGCACCACCACGTCCCGCTGTTGCTGAGCCCGTACGGATATTCCACATATCGGGGTAGCTAGAGGTCATGACCGCCGAGACGACCCGTACCGCGCCCGCCGCCGGGCGGATCGGCGACAACGCCTCCCGGCCCGACGGTGTCCTGAAGGTGACCGGGGAGTTCGCGTACTCCTCCGACCTGTGGGCCGAGGACATGCTGTGGGGCGTGACGCTGCGCAGCCCGCATCCGCGTGCCGTGATACGGAGCGTGGACGTCACCGGGGCGCTGACGGTGCCGGGCGTGCACGCGGTGCTCACGCACGAGGACGTCCCCGGGGAGAAGTTCTACGGGCTCGACCACCGTGACCAGCCCGTGCTGGCCATCGACCAGGTCCGCTATCAGGGGGAGCCGGTGGCGCTGGTGGCCGCCGACCACCCGGAGACCGCGCGCCGCGCCCGTGACCGGATCCGGGTCGGTTACGAGGTGCTGGAGCCGCTGACCGATCCGCGCCGGTCCGCGTTCGATCCCGCCTACGGGAAGGTGCACGAGAGCGGCAACGTCGTACGGCACCAGCCGATCCGGGTCGGCGACGTGGAGCGGGCCAGGTCCCTCGCCGAGATCGTGGTGCGGGGCGAGTACGAGGTCGGCATGCAGGACCAGGCGTTCCTGGGGCCGGAGTCGGGATTGGCGGTGCCCGCCGAGGACGGCGGCGTGGACCTGTACATCGCCACCCAGTGGCTTCACGCCGACCAGGACCAGATCGCCCCCTGCCTGGGGCTCCCTCCGGACAAGGTACGGCTCACGCTGGCGGGGGTGGGCGGGGCCTTCGGCGCGCGCGAGGACCTGTCGATGCAGGTTCACGCGTGCCTGCTGGCGCTGCGCACCGGGCGCCCCGTCAAAATCGTGTACGGGCGGGAGGAGTCGTTCTTCGGCCACGTCCATCGACACCCGGCCCGGATGCGGTACGAGCACGGGGCCACCAGAGACGGCCGGCTCCTGTACGTGGACGCCGAGATCGTGCTGGACGGCGGGGCGTACGCCTCCACCACCTCGGCGGTCACCGGGAACGCCGCGTCCCTGGGCGTCGGCCCGTACGAGGTTCCGAACATCCGGCTGGACGCCTACGGCGTCTACACCAACAACCCGCCGTGCGGGGCGATGCGCGGGTTCGGGGCGGTGCAGGCGTGCTTCGCGTACGAGTCGCAGATGGACAAGGTCGCCGCCGCCTGCGGTCTCGACCCGGTCGAGGTGCGCATCCGCAACGCCGTCTCCGAGGGCTCACGGCTGGCCACCGGTCAGCGCCTCGACATGCCCGCCCCGCTGACCGAACTGCTGGAGAGGGTGAGGGCGTTCCCCCCTCCCCCTCCGCTGGACGTGTCCGACCTCCGCAACCTGCCGGGCGGGGTGTCCAACACGACCCACGGTGAGGGCATCCGGCGCGGTGTCGGGTACGGCATCGGCATCAAGAACATCTGCTACTCCGAGGGCTTCGACGACCACTCCACCGCACGGGTCCGGCTGGAGATGATCGGCGGTGAACCGGCGGTGCTGGTGCACACGGCGGCGGCGGAGGTCGGCCAGGGGCTGGTGACCCTCCAGGCGCAGATCGCCCGTACGGAGCTGGGCGTGGACACCGTCACCGTCGCGCCCGCCGACACGTCCGTGGGCTCGGCGGGGTCTTCCAGCGCGTCCCGCCAGTCGTACATGACGGGCGGGGCGGTGAAGACGGCGTGCGAGGCGGTCCGTGCACGCGTGCTGAAGCTGGCGGAGGAACGACTCGGGCGGACCCTGCCGGGCGCGTCGCTGGGCGGAGGCGCGGTGCTCGCCGCGTCCGGGGAGCCGGTGGCGAGCCTGGCCGAGGTGCTCGGCGGTGAGGCCATCGAGGAGACCCGTGAGTTCCACCATCGCCGTACCAGCGCGCTCGACCCTGTGACCGGGCAGGGCGACTCGCATGTGCAGTTCGCGTTCTGCGTGCACCGCGCCGTGGTCGACGTGGACGTGGAGCTGGGCCTGGTCAAGGTCGTGGAGCTGGCCGCCGTGCAGGACGTCGGCAAGATGCTCAACCCGATCGCCCTGGAGGGGCAGATCCACGGAGGCTCAGCGCAGGGGCTCGGCCTCGCGCTCATGGAGGAGATCCAGGTCTCCGGCGGTGTCGTACGGAACCCGTCGTTCACCGACTACCTGATCCCCACGATCCTGGACATGCCGCCGATGCGGCAGGAGATCCTGGAGCACGCCGACCCGCACGCCCCGTACGGGCTGCGGGGCGCCGGGGAGCCGCCGACCCTGTCGTCCACCCCGGCGATCGTGGCGGCGGTCCGGGCGGCAAGCGGCCGGCCGCTAACCCGCATCCCGGTGCGTCCGGAACACCTGACCGGCGGCTAACCTGTCCCCGGCCAACTCCGGCCACCGGCACGAGCAGGATGCGGAGAACACGCGGATGACGGAACCCACCACCGAGCCGTCCGGGGCCCGCAGCCCGCTGGACCGGTTCTTCGACCTGTCCGGGCGGGGCACCACCGTCGCCCGGGAGGTGCGCGGCGGGGTCACCACGTTCTTCGCGATGGCGTACATCATCCTGCTGAACCCGATCATCCTCGGCGGGGCCAAGGATGTCACCGGCGCGACCCTGTCGATCCCGCAGCTCACCACCATGACGGCGCTGTCGGCGGCGATCGCGACCGTCATCATGGGGCTGGTCGGCAACACGCCGCTGGCGCTGGCGGCGGGCCTGGGCATCAACGCGGTGGTCGCCTACCAGGCCGCCCCCCAGATGACCTGGGCGCAGGCGATGGGCCTGGTGGTGCTGGAGGGCATCGTCATCGTCCTGCTGGCGCTCACCGGCGTCCGTGAGCGGATCATGAACGCGATCCCGCTGGACCTCAAGCACGCCATCGCGGTCGGCATCGGCGCGTTCATCGCGCTGATCGGCCTGGTCGACGCCGGTTTCGTCACCTCCAGCGACACCTCGCCGCCGCTGGCGCTGGGCACCGCCGGGCGGTTGTCCACCTGGCCGGTGCTGGTGTTCGCGGTGGGCCTGCTGCTGATGATCGTGCTCTACACGCGGCGGGTGCCCGGCGCGATCCTCATCGGCATCGTCGTGGCCACCGTCGTCGCCGTCGTCATCGAGGCCAACGCCCGCATCCCCGCCGGGGCCTGGGGCGTCGTCACCCCGGAGACGCCCGACAAGCTGCTGTCGGCGCCGGACTTCGGGCTGCTGTTCGAGGTGGACGTCTTCGGAGGCTTCGCCCGCGCCGGGTTCGTCACCGCCCTGGTCGTGCTGTTCACGCTGGTGCTGTCGGGCTTCTTCGACGCGATGGGCACCATCCTGGGCATCAGCGACGAGGCCGGGCTGGTGGACGAGAAGGGCCGGGTGCCCGGGCTGGGCCGCATCCTGGCGGTGGACGGCCTGTCGGCCGGGCTCGGCGGCCTGACCAGCTCCTCGGCGAACACGGTGTTCGTGGAGTCGGCCGCCGGCGTCGGCGAGGGCGCCCGCACCGGCCTGGCCAACCTGGTCACCGGCGGGCTGTTCGCCTGCACGCTGTTCCTCACGCCGCTGGCCGCGACCGTCCCGGCGCAGGCCGCCGCGCCCGCCCTGGTCGTGGTGGGCGCGCTGATGATGACGCAGGTCGCCAAGGTCCACTGGAACGACCTGGACATGGCCATCCCGGCGTTCCTGACCATCGTGATGATGCCGTTCTCGTACTCGATCACCAACGGGATCGGGGCCGGGCTGGTGGTGTACGCGGTGATCAAGGCCGGGCGGGGGCGCTGGGGCGAGGTGCGGTACCCGCTGTGGGTGGCCGCCGCGGTGTTCCTGGTGTACTTCGCGCTCGACCCGGTCGAGGACCTACTCGGCATCGGCTGAACGCCGGGCTGATCCGGCCGTCTGGGCGACGCGGAGCCGCCCCGAGGTGTCAAATAGTCCCGAGGCGACGTAAGCAGAGGGCAGGGCTTCACCCCGGGCGCGAAAGGCGTGGCAGTGGTCTCCGCAGCATCCCCCTCCGGCCATGTGCTGGTGGCCCCTGACCGGTTCAAGGGGTCGCTCAGCGCACCCGAGGTGGCCGCGCGCCTGGCGGCGGGGCTGCGCCGGGCCCGGCCGGGGGTGCCGGTGGTGGAGCTGCCGCTGGCCGACGGCGGGGACGGCACCGCCGAGGCGGCCATCGCGGCGGGCTGGCGGCGGGTGGAGGTCAAGGTGGCCGGGCCCACCGGC
>DATADI010000136.1:0-3459 GCA_036258615.1 Thermomonospora sp.
GCCGCCGTCGGTGGTGGCGCTGCCGCCGAGGCACACCAGGATCTCGGCCGCGCCCCGCCGGATCGCGTCGGCGACCAGCAGACCCGTCCCGGCGGTGTCGGCGCGGCCGGCGTCCCGCTCGTCGTCGGCCAGCAGCGGCAGCCCGGACGCGGCGGCCAGCTCCACGACCGCCGACGCGCCGTCCCCGGACAGCCCGTAGCGGGCCCGCACCGGCCGCCCGAGCGGGTCGGTGACGTCCAGGACGACCTCCGTGCCGCCGAGTGCCCCGAGGAAGCAGTCGAGCGTGCCCTCGCCGCCGTCGGCCATCGGGACGGCCACGACCTCGGCGTCCGGCACCGCGCGGCGCACGCCCTCGGCGACCGCCGCGCACACCTCCGCCGCGCCCAGGCTCCCCTTGAAGGAGTCCGGGGCCACCACAACGCGCATCCGGTCGCCTCCCCGGCGGGCTCAGGACTCGGCGGTCAGCGTGGTCAGCACCTGCAGGAAGTCGCGCGGCAGCAGCAGCGCCTCCCCGTCGTAGCGGGTCTCCAGCAACGTCAGCTCCCCGGCCCGCCACCAGAACAGGTGCGGGCTGAGCGACCCCGGCCCGTCCTCGTACGCCTGGTGGGCCTGCGCCTGCAGCTCGCGCGCCGCCCGCACCGTCGCCTCGTACCCCGCGCCGGGCCGGATCGGATGGGCCACGATCAGGCTGCGGCTCGGCGCGACCACCAGCGCCCCGTACGGGCCGATGTCGACGTACTCCTCCAGCCACGCCAGGTGCGTGGCCGCGTAGAAGCTCCAGCCGTGCAGCACCGCCACCGGCACGCCGCCCAGCTCGGAGTCCTCCACTTGGAGCGGTCCGTCGGCGCGCACGTTCGCGCGGCCCAGCATGAACAGCGCGTCCCCCGAGACCGGCCAGCCGTCCATCTCCTCCACGGTGACCGTGCGCACCGTGGTGGGCGTGTCGACCACCACCGCCTCGATCAGCCCCGGCGCGAACGGCCGCGCCGCCAGCACCCCGTTGTCGGCCTCGGCCGGGTAGATCCGGGTGCGCAGCAGGTGCTGCGCCAGCTCGAAGTCGCTGAGGTCCAGCGGCTCCTCGATGGCCGTGACGATCGTGGTGACGTGGTCGGAGACCAAGGCGGGCCAGTCGTCGCGCGGCACCAGCCGCGCCAGCTGCCGCAGGTTCCGCATGCTGACGTGCAGCCGGTTGGCCCCCTCCAGCAGCATGACGTCGCCCGGCACCCGCCGGCAGGCGTATCCGAGGCTCTCCGCCACGAGCACGACGAGCGAATCCAGCGCGCCGTCCGCCCCGTTCAGAGCGCCCCCGCGCATCAACCCCCACCCCTTCTCGCTCCGCAACGGATAGAGCTTGTCAGGAGAAGGTCACGAAGGAAAGTCCCGATGGTCACGAACCGCCGTCGGCGACCCCCCGGTCACCGACCGCGAGCCGCACCAGCCGGGGCAGCTCCTCGCCGACGGGGCGGCGCAGCACCGCGTCGGCGAGGTCGTCGTAGGGCGTCGGCTGGGCGTTGAGGATCACCAGCCGCGCACCGTGCGCCGCCGCCTCCAGGCACAGCCCCGCCGCCGGCTGGACGGTCAGCGAGGTGCCCACGGCCAGGAAGAGGTCGCAGGTCCGGGCGGCGCGGACCGCGGCCTCCAGCACCTCGGGCCGCAGCGGCTGGCCGAAGGAGATGGTCGCCGACTTCTGGATGCCGCCGCACTCGGCGCAGGGCGGGTCCGCCTCCCCGGCGGCCACCCGCGCCAGCACCTCGGGCATCGGCGTGCGCAGCCCGCACGCCAGGCACTCGGCCTCCCGCAGGGTGCCGTGGATCTCGATGACGACGCCGGGGCTGGAGCCCGCCCGCTGGTGCAGCCCGTCGATGTTCTGGGTGACGACGGCGCGCAGCCGGCCCGCGCGCTCCAGGTCGACCAGGGCCCGGTGGGCGGCGTTGGGCTCGGCGGTCCACGCGGGGTGCTCGCGGCGGCCCTGCCAGGCGCGCCTGCGCACCTCCGGGTCGGCGACGTAGCTGTCGATGTGGGACAGGGCCGCCGCGGCGGGGTCCCTCGTCCACACGCCCCGGGGGCCGCGGAAGTCGGGGATGCCGCTGTCGGTGCTGATCCCGGCGCCGGTGAGCACGGTCACGGAGCGGGCCTCGGCCAGCCAGCGGCCCGGCGTCTCCTGCGCGTCCATGCGCCCAGGTTAGGCGGGCCCGGACCGGGGAGACGACCGGGATGTCCGGACATCGCCCGTTGTCACTCTCCGAGATTGATCGGCTCCATGGTGCGACATATACCACGTCACCTGATCCGGGGTGGGACACTGGGGACCGCTATGAGGCCCACCCCGCACATCCTGGTGATCAACGGCACGAAGGTCCGCCGGCCGGTGTTCATCCTCGGCGCCCCGCACTCGGGCACGGACCTGCTGGCCGCCCTGGTGAAGCGGACCATGGGCTTCCACGTGACCCACGGCCGCCCCGGCGTGCTGCGGGTGACGTACGCGTTCGCGCGCCGTCCCGCCATCGCCAGCGAACGCGGCCGGGGCGCGGCCCGGGTGCTGCGCGACGCCTACGCCGAGGCGTGGCAGATCTCCGAGCGGGGCTGCGCGCAGTGCCCGCCGGAGTGCCGCGCGGTGGCGGGCCTGCCGCCGGTGGAGGCGGGCCGGGAGCCCGAGGGCGGCCCCTGCGTGCACCCCGACGGGATCTACCGGTACGGCGACGCCTCCCCCGACCTCATCTACAGCGCCGACGTGCTGCTGGACGCCTTCCCGGACGCCCAGCTGCTGCAGGTCATCAGGGACGGGCGTGACGTGGTGGCCGACATGCTCGACGACGAGCGCTGCCTGGCCTGGTTCAAGCCCGGGTTCGCCAACCTGGAGGAGGTGTTCCCCAACCCGTTCCTCGGGGTGGAGGACTTCACCGACCTCAACCGGTGGCCGAAGGCGGCGACGGCGGTCAAGTGCGCGCTGCGCTGGCGCGGCTCGGTGCGGCTCAGCGCCCGGCTGCGCGCCCAGACGCCCGAGGAACAGCTGTTCACCGTCCGGTACGAGGACCTGGTGGCCCGGCCGTCCCAGGTCACCGAGGACGTGTCGGCCTACCTCGGCGCGCCGGTCACCACGCCGTCCGCACCGGCGCGGCCCGGCGACCGCCCGCACGCCGACCGCACCGTGGGCGCCTGGCGCGACCGGCTGACCCCCAAGCAGCTCGTGCAGGTCGAACGGGTCGCCGGGCAGGAGCTGCGGCGGCTGGGGTACCCGCTCAGCGGCGCCGGATGAGCGCGCCCGCGTCGGGGCCCGCCCAGCCGATGGCCACACCGGCGGCGCCGAGCCCGACCAGCAGCAGGGCGTAGCGCCCGGGGCCGCTGCGGAGCGGTTTGACGATCTTGATGGCTGGACGCATGGCGGCGCACCTCCCTGGAGCGGTCGCGTCCCGTCGGCCTTCCGACGTGCCCGTGCCGACTATGACGTCCTCCGGTGAC
>DATADI010000137.1:0-7188 GCA_036258615.1 Thermomonospora sp.
GCGGGCATGTGGCGTGATCTCCTCGTCCCGCAGATCCCGGTCCTGGAGAAGGTGCTGCGCACGGTCCTGGTGTACGCGACGATCGTGCTGCTGTTCCGGCTGGTCGGCAAGCGGGGGCTGGCGCAGCTCAACACCTTCGACTTCGTGGTGATGTTCCTGCTGTCGAACGTCGTCCAGAACGCGGTGATCGGCGACGACGACAGCTTCGTGGGGGGTGCGGTCGGCGCGGTGACGCTGATCGCGATGAGCACGGCGCTGGACCGGGTGATCGCGCACAGCCCGCGGGCCGCGCGGGTGCTGGAGGGCGTGCCGACGACGGTGGTGGCCGACGGCCGGCCGGTGCCGCGGGAGATCCGCAAGCTGGTGCTGCGGCGGCAGGACCTCGAGCAGGCGGTGCGGCTGCAGAACGGCGACGCCCTGTCGGACGTGGCGACCGGGGTCCTGGAGCCCAGCGGTCATCTGGTGGTGTCGCTGAAGCCCGGGGCGCAGAACGCGACGCGGCACGACATCGACCGGATCCTCGACCGGCTCGCCGCCCTGGAGGCCCGGCTCGCCCCCGGGGAGGGTTTGCCTCCCGGCAGCCCGGACAGACCGTAATCCGACATATCCGCAGGTCGAGAGCGAAGGACACGGGGATGAAGGCGATCACGGTCAGGCCGGGGGCGGGGCTCGAGGAGATCCGAGTCGGCGAGGTCGCGGAGCCGCCGCCGGAGGACGGCGAGGTCCTGGTCGAGGGCCGGTTACTCGGCATCTGCGGCACCGACGGCGACATCGTGTTCGAGCACGGTCACGGGGTGGCGTCGCCGGGCCGGGACCGGCTGCTGATCGGGCACGAGTCGCTCGGCACGGTGCTGGAGGCCCCGCTGGGCAGCGGGCTGAACGAGGGCGACCTGGTCGTGGGCATGGTGCGGCGCCCGGATCCCGTTCCGTGCGAGCCGTGCGCGCGGGGTGAGCAGGACTTCTGCCGCAACGGGCGGTACACCGAGCGGGGCATCAAGGAACGCGACGGCTACGGGGCCCGGCGGTGGCGGGTGGAGCCGGAGTACGCGATCCGGCTGGACCCGGCGCTGGGGGATCTCGGGGTGCTGCTGGAGCCCACGTCGGTGCTGGCCAAGGCGTGGGAGCAGACCGACCGGATCTTCGCGCGCTCGTCGTGGCGGCCGAAGGTGGCGCTGGTCACGGGGGCGGGCCCGGTGGGGCTGTTCGCGGCGTTGCTGGCGGTGCAGCGGGGCCTGGAGACGCACGTGCTGGACCTCAACGACCGGGGGCCCAAGCGGGGCCTGGTGGAGGATCTGGGGGCCACGTTCCACGTCGGCGACGTGCGGGACATCGGTGTGATCCCGGACGTGGTGATGGAGTGCACCGGCAGCGGGACGCTGGTGGCCGACCTGGTCGAGGTGGTGGCCCCGGACGCGGTGATCTGCCTGACCGGGATCCTGTCCGGCGACCGGTCGGTCGAGGTCGGCATGAACGCCGTCAACCGGACCATGGTGATGGGGAACCTGGTGATGTTCGGCTCCGTCAACGCGTCGCGGCGCAACTTCGAGCAGGCGGCCGACGCGCTGGCCAAGGCGGATCCGGCCTGGCTGGGGCGGATGATCACCCGGCGGGTGCCGCTCGAGGCGTTCGCCGACGGGCTGCGCAAGCACGAGGACGACGTCAAGGTCGTCGTCGACCTGCAGGGCTGATCGCGATGACGCAGGGTTACTCCCTCCGGCCCGGGGTCGAGGGGCCGCTGCACCAGATCCCCCGGGAGGGGCTGCACCGGATCTGGGTGTGGGCCGTGGCGATCTCGCTCGGCGGGTTCCTGTTCGGCTTCGACACGGGCGTGATCTCGGGGGCGTTGCTGTTCATCCGGCCCGAGTTCGGGCTGAACGCGCTGGAGCAGGGCAGCGTGGTGAGCGTGCTGCTGCTGGGGGCGATGGCGGGGGCGCTGGGGGTCGGGCGGATCTCCGACCGGCTGGGCCGCCGGCTCACCTTCGGGCTGCAGGGGCTGATCTTCACGGTGGGCACCCTGATCGCGGTGCTGGCGACCGGGTACTGGATGCTGCTGGTGGCCCGGGTGGTGCTGGGTCTGGCGGTGGGGGCGGCCTCGGCGACCGTTCCGGTGTACCTGTCGGAGGTCTCGCCGAAGGAGATCCGGGGCCGCACGCTCACCCTCAACCAGCTCATGATCACCATCGGGATCCTGGTGGCGTACCTGGTCAACCTGACGTTCGCCGGAACGGAGAACTGGCGGGCGATGTTCGCCTGCGGGGCCGTTCCGGCGCTGCTGATGGTGGCGGGCGCGCTGTGGCTGCTGCCGGAGTCGCCGCAGTGGCTGCTGACCCGGGGCCGCACGAAGGACGCGCACCGGGTGATCGCCTCGGTCAGCGACGCGGAGACCGCGGACCTGCTCGTCGAGCGCTACCGGCGGCGCGAGGCGGAGCGGGCGCCGCACGACGGGTCGGCGCCGGTGGCGGGCTGGCATCTGCTGAAGTCCGCCGACGTACGCCCGGCGCTGGTGGTGGGGCTGACGCTGGCGGCGGTGCAGCAGTTCGGCGGGATCAACACGATCATCTACTACGCCCCGACGATCATGCGCCAGACCGGGCTGACCGCCTCGAACTCGATCTTCTACTCGGTGGCCATCGGCGTGATCAACCTGGTCATGACGATCGTGGCGATCCGGCTGATCGACCGGGCCGGGCGGCGCAGGCTGCTGCTGGGGTCGCTGGCGGGCATGACGGCGACGCTGGCGCTGCTGGGCCTGACGTTCGTGGTGGACCTGAGCGCGGAGCTGGCGCTGGTGTGCATGGTGCTCTACATCGCCGCCTACGCGGCCGGGATGGGCCCGGCGTTCTGGGTGATCATCGGGGAGATCTTCCCGCCCCGGGCGCGGGCCGCCGGGTCCAGCGCGTCCACCGCGGTGAACTGGACCGCCAACTTCCTGGTGAGCCTGGTGTTCCTGACCGTGGTGAACGCGATCGGCGAGGGCCAGACGTTCTGGATCTTCGGGGTGGTGTGCGCGTTCGCGGTGTGGTTCGTGACCCGGTACGTCCCGGAGACGCGGCAGCGCGACACCGACCAGATCGAGGCGGACCTGGCGCGCCGCTTCGGGCGCGGGGCGGCGCGGCCGGCTTGAGGTTCACCCGCCTGCCCGCCGGACGCATCCGTGACGCGCGCGGGCGGATCCGGACCGACACCTGGCCGGTGCTGCAGAGCACGGCGGCGGCGACGCTGGCCTGGCTGGTGGCGACCAAGGTGGTGGGCCATCCGCGGCCGTTCTTCGCCGCCATCTCCGCCGTGGTGGCGCTGAACGCCTCGCGTGGCCAGCGCGGGTCCAACGCGGTGCGGCTGATGACCGGCGTCGTGGTCGGGATCGTGGTGGCCGAGGTCGCGCTGAAGGTCATGGGGCCGGGGTCGGCGACGCTGGCGGCGGCCACGTTCACGGCGATGGCGGTGGCGGTCCTGGTCGACGGGGCGCGGATCGTGATCGCCCAGGCGGCGGCCGGGGCGATCCTGACCGTCGCGACCGGCAGCGCCGAGACCGGCCACGAGCGGCTGGTGGACGCGCTGGTCGGGGCGGGCGTGGCGCTGGTGTTCAGCCAGCTGCTCTTCCCGGCCGAGCCGATCCGGCTGCTGCGGCGCGCCGAGACCGCCGTGCTCACCGAACTGGGGGACGGCCTCGATCTGACCGCCCGTGCGCTGCGGCACGATGACGAGGACCTGGCGGGCCGGGCGATCGAGAGCATGCGGCGGGCCAACGACCGGCTGTCGGACCTGGGCAGCACCCGCCGCGGCAGCAGCCGGGTGGCGCGGGCGTCGCCGCTGTGGTGGGGCCGCATCGCGGTCATCGTCCGGGCCGGGGAGGACGCCGGGCAGCTCGACCTGCTCGGCAGCAGCTGCTTCACGCTCGCCCGCACCGCCCTGGCGGCGGCCCCGCACGAACGCGCGGGTCTGGCCGAGCCGATCCGGGCGCTGGCCGGGACGGTGCTGCTGCTCGCCGACGCCCCGGGCGACCGGAACGTCCGGAGGCAGGCCGCCTACCGGGCGCTGGACATCGTGCGGAGTGTGACCGAGGCGGCGGCCGGGCTCCCCGCCGCGTTCCGGACGATCGCCCGGATGGCGGCGACCGACGTGCTGCTGTACACCGGGGTGGACATGGACGAGGCCGCCGCCGTGGAGCGGACCTCGCCCGGCGCGCTGCACGTCAGCGGGGAGGAACCACGCCGGAGGTTCGGCCGCCGACGATGATCGTCCGGGTCGGCGAAATCGGACGGGAAAGGCCGAGGACGGCCGATAGGCTACCCCTCGCGTTACGGGCGAGCGGGAGGATTCCGGGTGGCCGACCAGGCGTTCCACGTCGATCTGCGAGGAGTGGTCGATCTCCTCAGCCGCCACCTGTACTCCAGCCCCCGGGTGTACCTGCGGGAGCTGCTGCAGAACGCGGTGGACGCCATCACCGCCCGCGGTGAGGGCCCCGGGACGGTGCGCATCGAGACCGGCGACGGGGTCCTGCGCGTCCACGACGACGGCGTGGGCCTCACCGAGGACGAGGTGCACACGCTGCTGGCGACCATCGGGCGGTCCTCCAAACGCGACGAGCTGGGATTCGCCCGGCACGACTTCCTCGGCCAGTTCGGCATCGGGCTGCTGTCGGCGTTCCTGGTGGCCGACGAGATCGAGGTGGTGACCCGGTCGGCGCGCGGCGGGGACCCGGTGACCTGGACTGGTTTCAGCGACGGCCGCTACCGGGTCGCGCCGGGCGCGCGGGACGAGCCCGGCACCACCGTGACGCTGCGGGCGCGGCCCGGGTCCGCCGACCTGCTGGCCCCCGCCACGGTCGCCGAGATGGCCCGCGCGTACGGCTCGCTGCTGCCGGCCACCGTCACCGTGGACGGTGTGGACATCTCCGCCGGGGGCCCGCCCTGGCTGGAGCCGCACCCCGACCCGGCGAGCCGCCGCCGTGCGCTGGCGGCCTACTGCCAGGAGCTGTTCGGGTTCGAGCCGTTCGACGCCATCGACCTCCAGGTGCCCGAGGCGGGCCTGACCGGAGTGGCGTTCGTCGTCCCGCAGCAGGTCACGCCGGGGGCGCGCGGCGCGCACCGCGTCTACCTCAAGCGGATGCTGCTGGCCGAGAACGTCGAGGGCCTGCTCCCGGAGTGGGCGTTCTTCGTGCGGTGCGTGGTGGACGCCGGGGAGCTGAAGCCGACCGCCGGGCGTGAGGCGCTGTACGAGGACGAGCTGCTGGAGTCCGCCCGGCACGCGCTGGGGGAGCGGATCCGGCAGTGGCTGGTGACGCTGGCGGAGACCGACCCGGCCCGGCTGCGGGCGTTCCTGCGGCTGCACCACCTCGGGGTCAAGACGATGGCCCTGCACGACGACGAGATGCTGCGGATCGTCGACCGGTGGCTGGAGTTCGAGACCTCGGCGGGCCCGATGACGCTGGCCGAGTTCCGCCGCCGCCATCCCGACGGCCGCTACACCAGCGAGGTGGACGAGTTCCGGCGGCTGTCGGCGGTGTCCGGGTCGCAGGGCGTGGGGCTGGTCAACGGCGGCTACGTCTACGACACCGAGATCATCGAGCGACTGCCCCGGATCGATCCCGACGCGGTGCTGCGCCGCCTCGACCCCGCCGAGCTGACCACCCACTTCGGCGTGCTCGACCCGGGCACCGAGCTGGCCCTGCGGCCGTTCCTCGCGGCCGCGCAGCGTGCCGTGGAGCGGCTGGGCTGCGAGGTCGTGGTGCGCGACTTCGACCCGGCGTCGCTGCCCGCCCTGTACCTGACCAGCCGGGCCGCGCGGCACCAGGCGGAGCTGGAGCAGGCCCGCGAGGAGGCCGACGACCTGTGGGCCGACGTGCTGGGGGCGCTGGGCCGCTCGGCGCTCGCCGACCGGCCGCAGCTCGTCCTCAACCACCGCAACCCGCTCACCCGGCGGATCACCGCGCTGACCGAGGACGGCCTGATCGAGGTCGCCGTGCAGGGCCTGTACGGGCAGGCGCTGCTGCTGGGCCGTCATCCGCTGCGCGCCGCCGACACCGCCGTGCTGAACCGCTCGTTTCTCGGGCTGCTCGACTGGGCCGTCCACAAGCCGGGAGACCCCCATGAGCACTGACGACGTCTACGACCTGATGGCGCGGGCGGGCGACCTGCCCTACGGGGAGGCCCGCACCGTGCTGGTGGAGGACGCGTTGCGCCGCGCGGAGGCGGCGGGGGACGAGGTGCTCGCCTTCCGCGTGCGGATGGAGCTGACCGGGGCGTACCAGTACGGCGGCGAGCCCGCCAAGGCGTTCACCACGTTCAGCCGGTGCCTGTCCCAGCACGACCGCGACCCGGGCCGGTTCGACCAGGCCGAGCGGCTGCTGTGGCACTTCAAGTGGGTGGTCGGGTCGCTGAAGCTGTTCCCGGAGATCCCCCTCGACCGCACGTACGCCGTCCTGGACGACATGGAGCGGCGGTACCGGCTCGGCGGGCACAGCCTGCACGCCGTCTACAGCTACCGGCACGCGGTGGCGCGGCACGTGGGCGACGCCGACGCGGCCGAGGAGTGGTACGCCAAATGGCAGGCCGCGCCGCGCGACCAGCTGTCGGACTGCGAGGGCTGCGACCCCAGCAGCAAGGCCCGCTACCAGGCCGAGCAGGGCCGCCACGACGAGGCCCTGGCGGTCGCCGTGCCGGTGCTGAGCGCCGAGATCAACTGCACCGAGCAGCCGCAGAGCATCCTCACCAACGTGCTGATGAGCTTCGTGCACACCGGGCGGCTGGAGGAGGCCGGGCAGGCGCACCGCCGCGCGTACCGGCTGCTGCGCGCCAACATCCGCGACCTCATCGACATCGCCGAGCACGTGCGGTTCTGCGCGCTGACCGGCAACGAGGCCCGCGGCCTGGAGATCCTCGAACGGCACCTGGGCTGGCTGGACCGCGCGCCCAGCCCGGCGGCGGCGATGGACTTCGCGGCGGCCGGGGCGCTGCTGCTGCGGCGGATCGCCGAGACCGGCGCCGACGACGGCCTGACCCTGCGGCGCGGCTCCGCGGAGGTGCCGGCCGGGGCGCTGCGCGAGGAACTGGCGGGGCGGGCGCGGGAGCTGGCGGCCCGGTTCGACGCCCGCAACGGCACCTCCCGGCAGGGCGACCTGGTCGAGGCGACCCTCACCGCCGAGCCGCTGGTGGAGCACCTGCCGCTGACCCCGTACGCCCGCCGACC
>DATADI010000138.1:0-9610 GCA_036258615.1 Thermomonospora sp.
CGCCTGGCTGGACCTGTGCGCCGGTCCCGGCGGCAAGGCGGGCGTGCTGTCCGCGCTGGCCGCGCGGCGGGATGCCCGGCTGCTGGCCTGCGACGTGCAGCCGCACCGGGCGGCCCTGGTCCGGCGCGCGGTCGACGACCGTACCGGGGTCGCCGTCGTGGACGGCACCGTTCCCGCCTGGCGGCCCGGCGCGTTCGACCGGGTGTTGCTCGACGCGCCCTGCACCGGCCTGGGGGCGCTGCGGCGGCGTCCGGAGGCCCGCTGGCGGCGGCAGCCGTCCTCGGTGGCCGAGCTGGGCCCGCTGCAGCGGGCGCTGCTGGGCTCGGCGCTGGACGCCGTCCGGCCCGGGGGAGTGGTCGCGTACGTGACGTGCTCGCCGCACCTGGCGGAGACCCGGGTCGTGGTCGACGACGTGCTGCGCCGCCGCGACGACGTCGAGCGCCTCGACTCCCCGGCGGTGCTGGCGGAGGTCGCCGCCGGTGACCTCGGCGGGCTCGGCGGGGGCCCGTACGCGCAGTTCTGGCCGCACCGGCACGGCACCGACGCGATGTTCCTGGCGCTGCTCCGCCGGACGGGATGACGACAGGGAGGGCTGCCGATGGACCAGTTCATGCACGCGGCCTCCTTCGTCGGCAGCGCGGGGTTCTACCTGCCGCTGCTGGTCCTGGCGTTCTGGTGCGTGAACCCGGCCGCCGCCGCCCGCGCGGCGGTGACGCTGTCGGTGAGCGCGATGGTCAACGTGCTGCTCAAGCTGTCGTTCGCCGAGCCCCGCCCGTACTGGACCGACCCGGCCGTGGACGCGCTGTCGTCGGAGTCCTCGTTCGGCATGCCGTCGGGACACGCCCAGGGTTCCCTGGTGGCGTACGGGTACCTGGCGTACCACCTGGGGCGGCGGTGGGCGTGGGCGGCGGCGGCCGTGGTGGTCGTGCTGGTCGGGGTGTCCCGGGTCTACCTGGGCGTGCACTCGGCGGGGCAGGTCGCGGCGGGCTGGGCGGTCGGCGCGGTGATCCTCGTCACGGCGGTCAGGCTGGGGCCGGCCGCCGCCCGGTGGTGGCGGGAGCGGCACGTGGCGGCGCTGCTGGGGGTGAGCGCCGCGGTGGCGCTCGGCGCGCTGGGGGCCGCCGCGGTGGTCGTGGAACTGGGGCTGGACGGCTGGGACATGCCCCCGGCCTGGCGCAGCGCCATCATCGCCGCCGGGGGGTCGGCCGACCTGCTGTGGCTGGAACGCGCGGCGACGTCGGCGGGCATGCTCGGCGGGCTGCTGGGCGGCCTGTCGTTGCTGGCCTGCCGGGGCTGGTTCGCGCCCTCGCCCGACCTCCGGCGCCGCGCCGCCGCCGTCCTGGTGGGCGCGGCGGGGCTGCTGCCGGTGCTGGTGCTGTGGCTGGCGCTGCCCCGGCACGTCGCGGCGGGGTTCGCGGTGACGCTGCTGGCCGGGCTGTGGCTGGCCGCCGGGGCCCCCGAGACGTTCGTGCGGCTCGGGCTGGCCGGCCGTCCCACCCCCGGTCTCCCCCGGCCGGGTGAACCCGCCGTCACCTCGGGCTCCTAGACTCGGACATCATGGCCGCGAAGATCTCTCCCAGCATCCTGTCCGCCGACTTCGCCCGGCTCGCCGACGAGGTCGCGCTGATCTCCGACGCCGCCGACTGGGTGCACGTCGACGTGATGGACAACCACTTCGTCCCCAACCTCACCCTCGGCCTGCCGGTGGTCGAGGCCCTGCTCAAGCACAGCGCCCTCCCGCTGGACTGCCACCTGATGATCGAGGACCCGGACCGGTGGGCCCCCGCGTACGCCGAGGCCGGGGCCGGGAGCGTCACCATCCACGCCGAGGCGGCCAGGGCCCCGATCCGGACGCTGCGCGCCATCCGGGCCGCCGGGGCCCGCGCCGGGCTGGGCATCAACCCGGCGACCCCCGTCGAGCCCTTCGAGGACCTGCTGGGCGAGATCGACATGCTGCTGCTGATGACCGTGGAGCCCGGGTTCGGCGGGCAGCGGTTCCTGGACGTGGTGCTGCCGAAGGTCCGCCGCGCCCGGCAGCTGATCAAGGACCGGGGGCTGCCGGTGTGGCTCCAGGTGGACGGCGGGGTCAGCGCCGAGACCATCGAGCGGTGCGCCGAGGCGGGCGCCGACGTGTTCGTGGCGGGCAACGCCGTCTACGGCGCCGACGACCCGGCCGAGGCCGTCCGCGCGCTGCGGGGCCGGGCCGAGCGGGCGATGGAGGCGGTCTGAGGGTGCGGTTCCCCGCCGCGGCGGTGCTGTTCGACGTGGACGGCACCCTGATCGACTCGACCCCCGTCGTGGAGCGGTCCGCCCATCGCTGGGCGGCCGAGTACGGGCTGGACCCGGTGGAGTTCCTCGCCGACGCCCACGGCCGCCGCACCTCCGACCGGGTGGCGGAGTTCCTGCCGCCCGAGCGGGTCGCGGAGGCCACCGCCCGGCTCGACGCCCTGGAGGCCGCCGACACCGAGGGCATCACAGCGCTGCCCGGGGTCCGGGAGCTGCTGGGGTCCCTCGACGGGCGGCCCTGGGCCCTGGTCACCTCGATGGACCGGCCGCTGCTGGCCGTGCGCCGCGCCGCCGCCGAACTGCCGCTGCCGGACGTGGTGGTCACCGCCGAGGACGTCCGGCACGGCAAGCCCGACCCCGAGGGCTACCTGCTCGCGGCCCGCAGGCTCGGCGTGGAACCGGCGGACTGCGTGGTGGTGGAGGACGCCCCGGCGGGGGTGCGCGCCGGACGCGCCGCCGGGGCCCGCGTCATCGCCGTGACCACCAGCCATCCGGCGTCCGAGCTGGCCGAGGCCGACGTCGTCGTGCCCGGCCTCACGGCCGTCGCGATCACCCCTGACGGGCTGGTCGTCCGCCGCTGACCGCCGCCCCGTCGCCTAGGCGAAGAGGGGGCCGACCAGGTTCAGGCCCGGATGGCCGTCGGAGGCGTACAGGACGAAGAACCCGAGCGCGCCGCCCGCCAGGGAGATGTCCTTGAGGAACTGGATCTGCTCCTGCTGACGGGTCCCCGGATCGCTGTGGCTCCAGAAGTCGTGGAACATGAACGCGGTGATCAGCAGGAACGGGACCAGCGCCAGCGCGGCGAGGTCCGGCCAGATGCCCAGGATCAGCAGCACGGCGGCCACCAGGATGTAGACGCCGGAGACCTGCACGGCCAGCCGGGGCGAGGGCAGGTGCTTGCTCGCGGCGTACCCGGCCATCGCGTCGGTGGCGGTGAGGTGGCCGACGGCCGAGCCGAGGAAGATGGCGGCGAACAGGATCCGCCCGATCAGGGCGATGACGTCCATGGGTGCCTCCGGGGTGTCCTGGGTCTCACCCTGCGGATATCCCCGTCCTGGAGATCACCGAACGGAAGCGTTAACAAGCGAGCGCTTGTTTGTTAGCCTGGAGTGGTGGGCATCCTCACATGGGGTGGGGAATGCCGGACATGGCACACTGGTTGCTTGAGTCAGTGAACGCGTGCTCCGGGGTCGGTGAAATTCCGAACCGGCGGTGACAGTCCGCGACCCGGCCGAAGCCATCGGCCGGTTGACCCGGTGGAACTCCGGGACCGACGGTGAGAGTCCGGATGGGAGGCAGCGCGCGATGCGCCCCTGCGCGGGGGCGCTGTATCCGTTCACCCCCGGAGCCAGACCGTCTCGCGGAGACGCAGGAGGCCCGGGGTGACCCCACCACAGACACCGCCGGCCGGTGCGCGCGACCACGCGCCGCCCCCCGGCCGCTCCTCGCGCGCCGTCCCCGGAACGGTCCCGCCGCCGCCCCACACGGGCGCACGGCCCCCCTTCGGCCGCACGGCGGGCGTTCACTCCGGCTTTGCCCCGGGTCCGGACCGCCCCCGGCCGGGACCCGCCCGAGAGGAGCGCTAGAGGATGTTCACCGGCATTGTCGAGGAGCTCGGCGAGGTCGTCGCGGTGGAGCCCCACGGGGACTCCGCCCGCCTCACCGTCCGCGGACCCCTGGTCACCGAGGACGCCGTGCACGGCGCGTCCATCGCGGTCAACGGCGTCTGTCTCACCGTCGTGGAGACCCGGGACGGCGCCTTCACCGCCGACGTCATGAAGGAGACCCTCGAACGCTCCTCGCTCGGCGCGCTGGCCCCCGGCTCACCGGTCAACCTGGAGCGTCCCGTGCGCCTGTCCGACCGGCTCGGCGGCCACCTGGTCCAGGGGCACGTCGACGGCGTCGGCCGCGTCCTGGCGCGGCAGCCCGGCGAGCGGTGGGACGTCGTGACCGTCTCCCTGCCGCCCGAGCTGAGCCGGTACGTCGTGGACAAGGGCTCCATCACCGTCGACGGGGTCAGCCTCACCGTCGTCGAGGCGGGCGACGACCGGTTCACCGTCGCGCTCATCCCGACCACGCTGGAGCTGACCACCCTCGGCCGCAGGGTCCCCGGCGACCCGGTCAACCGGGGGGTCGACGTGGTCGCCAAGTACGTCGAGCGCCTGACGGGCGCGCGGCAGGGGAGCGTCTCGTGAGCGCCGCCTGGGCCGAGGCGGGCTTCGCGGTGCTCGGCCAGAAGGTGCTGTACACCGACCTGGCGGGCAACGCGGCGGCGCTGGGCACCGTCGCGCTGGCGATCCGCCGCACGATCTGGACCTGGCCGGTGCAGCTCGCCGGCTCGGTGCTGCTGTTCGCCGCCTCGGTGAGCGCCGGCATCACCGGCAACGCGCTCAAGCAGGTCATGTTCGGGGCGCTGGCCCTCTACGGCTGGTGGCGGTGGTCCCGGGGGCTGCGCGACCGCGACCTGCCGGTCCGCCCGGCGACCGGCCGCGAGCGGATGGCCCTGCTGGCGGCGCTGGCCGCCGGCACCGCGCTGGTCGCGGCGTTCTTCCACGCGACCGGCTGGTCGTGGGCGCCGCTGCCGGACGCGTACATCTTCGTGGGCAGCGCGGTCGCGACCTACGCGCAGGGCCGCGCGCTCACCGACTTCTGGCTGGTGTGGATCGCCGTCGACCTCGTCGGCGTCCCGCTGGCCTTCGCCTCCGGCCTGGTCGTGTCGGGCGCGGTGTACGGGGTGTTCTTGGTGATGGTCCTGGTCGGGTACCGCGGCTGGCGCCGCGACCACCGGGCCCGGCTGGAGCAGGCCGCGGACGGGACCGTCCGCGCCGGGACGAGGGAAGCGGTGGCCGCATGACGACCGTCGACGACGTGAGGAACGAGCCGCTCGGCGGCGGGATCCTGGACACCATCGAGGAGGCCCTGGCCGACCTGGCCGCGGGCCGGCCGGTCGTGGTGGTGGACGACGAGGACCGCGAGAACGAGGGCGACATCATCTTCGCCGCCGCCGCGGCCACGCCCGAGCTGCTGGCGTTCACCATCCGCCACACCAGCGGCGTGATCTGCGTGCCGATGCTCGGCGAGGACCTGGACCGGCTGCAGATCCCCCTGATGACCACGCAGAACGGCGACCGGCTGCGCACCGCGTACACCGTCAGCGTGGACGCCGCCGAGGGCGTCAGCACCGGCATCTCCGCCGCCGACCGGGCGCACACCATCCGGCTGCTGGCCGACCCGGCGACCCGGCCGCGCGACGTGGTCCGCCCGGGGCACATCTTCCCGCTGCGCTACCACGAGGGCGGCGTGCTGGCCCGGCGCGGCCACACCGAGGCAGCCGTCGACCTGGCGCGGCTGGCCGGGCTGCCCCCGGCGGGCGTGCTCGCCGAGGTGGTCAACGACGACGGCACCATGGCCCGGCTCCCCGAGCTGCAGGTCTTCGCCAAGGAGCACGGCCTGAAGCTGATCTCCATCGAGCAGCTGGTGGCCTACCGCAAGCGCACCGAGCGGATGGTGCGCCGCGAGGTCGAGACCCGTCTGCCCAACCGGTACGGCGTGTGGCGCGCGGTCGGCTTCTCCAGCGCCCTGGACGGCGGCGAGCACGTCGCCCTCGTCTACGGCGACATCGGCGACGGCGAGGACCTGCTCGTGCGGGCCCACTCCGAGTGCCTCACCGGCGACGTGCTGCACTCCGAGCGCTGCGACTGCGGCGCCCAGCTGGACGCCGCGATGGAGGCGATCGCCGCCGAGGGCCGCGGCGTCGTGCTCTACCTGCGCGGCCACGAGGGCCGCGGCATCGGCCTGCTGGCCAAGCTGCGGGCCTACGCGCTGCAGGACGCCGGGTCCGACACCGTGGACGCCAACCTGGAGCTGGGCCTGCCCGCCGACGCCCGCGAGTACTCGGTCGCCGCGCAGATGCTGCTGGAGCTGGGCGCCCGGTCGGTGCGGGTGCTCACCAACAACCCGGCCAAGCTCGCCGGGCTGGAGGGCTTCGGCGTGCGGGTGCTGGGCCGGGAGCCGATGCCGGTGGTCGTCACCGAGCACAATCTGCGCTACCTCACCGTCAAGCGCGACCGCCTCGGCCACCGCATCGACGGGCTGGCCGCCCCCCTCGGAAAGGAAGCACGATCATGAGCGGTGCCGGACGTCCCGAGCCGACCCTCGTCAACGCGGCCGACCTGACCCTCGGCATCGCCTGCACCCGCTGGCACGCCCCGATCACCGACCGGCTGCTGGAGCGGGCCGTGCTGGCGGCCAAGGAGTGCGGCGTGGACGAGCCGGTCGTGGTGCGCGTCGCCGGGGCGCTGGAGCTGCCGGTGGTGGCCCAGCAGCTCGCCCGCGACCTGGACGCGGTGGTCTGCCTCGGCGCGGTGATCCGCGGCGAGACCGCCCACTTCGACTACGTCTGCGACTCCGTCACCGCGGGTTTGACCAGAGTTGCCCTGGACGAGGCGACTCCGGTGGGCAACGGGGTCCTCACGTGTGACACCATGGAGCAGGCACTGGACCGCAGCGGGCTGCCCGACAGCCGCGAAGACAAGGGATGGGAGGCGACTGTGGCCGCTCTCGACACGGCTCTGACCCTGCGAGGTCTGCGGCACCACGGTCCCGCCGGGCATCTGTCGGAGCATCTGAGCTCCTGACCGTCCCCGGATCCCCATCGTTTTCCGACCGAAAGGCATCGCATCGTGCTGTCCCTTGTCCTGCCCAAGGGCTCCCTGGAGAAGGCCACCCTGGAGCTGTTCGACGCCGCCGACCTGACCGTCCGGCGCGCCTCCGACCGCGACTACCGCGCCTCCATCGACGACCCGCGCATCGACCGCGTGCGGGTGCTGCGCCCCCAGGAGATCCCCACCTACCTCGAACAGGGCCTGTTCGACCTGGGCATCACCGGCCGCGACTGGATCACCGAGACCGACTCCGACGTGGTCAGCCTCGGCGAGCTGAAGTACTCCAAGGCCACCTCCAACCCGGTCCGGGTGATCATGGCGGTGCCCCACGACGCGCCCTGGCGGCAGGTCTCCGACCTGCCCGAGGGCGTGCGGATCTCCACCGAGTTCCCGGCCATGACCCAGCGGTTCCTCGACCGGCACGGCGTCAAGGCCAAGGTCGTGCCGTCCTACGGCGCCACCGAGGCCAAGGTCCCCGACATCGTGGACGCGATCGTGGACCTGACCGAGACCGGCTCCTCGCTGCGCAAGAACGGTCTGCGCATCCTCGACACGCTGCTGACCAGCTACACCGAGCTGGTCGCCAACCGGCAGGCCTACGAGGACGACGCCAAGCGCGCCGCGATGGAGGACATCGCGCTGCTGCTGCAGGGCGCCATCCGGGCCCGCGGCAACGTGCTGCTCAAGCTGAACGTGGCCGCCGGCGACCTGCAGGCCGTCCTGGACATCATGCCCGCCATGTCCTCGCCCACGGTCACCTCGCTGGCCGGCGGAGAGGCGCACGCGGTGGAGAGCGTCGTCGCCAAGCGCGGGGTCAACACGCTGATCCCGGCGCTCAAGGCGGCCGGCGCCCGCGACATCCTCGAACTGCCCATCTCCAAGATCGTTGACTGAGGTCCCGGCTCCGCCCCTGGTGTGGCGCCCGCGCCGCACCAGGGTCGTGGCGTACACGATGGCGGGCGTGATCGTGCTGGGCATGGTCGTGCTCGCCGTCGTGGTGGCCCCGCAGTTCACCCTCGTCGACCGGGCCCTGCTGGTGCTGTTCGGGGTGTTCCTGGGCTGGGTGCTGCACATGTTCGCGCGGTGCCGGGTCGTCGCCGACACCGCGGGCCTCACCGTCGTCAACGCCTTCCGCAGCCGCCGCCTCGCCTGGCCGGAGGTGGTCCGCGTGACCATGGGCGAGGGCGACCCGTGGCCCGTGCTCGACCTGGCCGACGGCACGTCGCTGAGCGCCATGGGCATCAACGGGTCGGAGAAGGCCCTCGCCGCCCGTCAGGTCGCCGAGCTGCGCGCCCTGGTGAAGCGGTACGCCGAGGCGCCCAACCGCTGAGCCCGTGCTCAGCGGAGGGCGCGGGCGTCAGTCGACGTTGGCTCCGGGCGGCATCGGCGCCAGCACCAGCTCCGACGCCGAACGGACGCCGAAGCCCCAGTTCAGCATCCGGGCGGCATCGGTGAACCGCGCCGTGGAGTCGGTGGTCGAGCTGTTGAGCACCACGCCGACCAGCGTGCGGCGGTTGCGGGTCGCGGCGAACATCAGGCTGTAGCCGGCGGCGTTGGTGAAGCCGGTCTTGATCCCGATGGCGCCCCGGTACGAGCCGAGCAGCCGGTTGGTGTTGTGCCAGGTGTAGGCGCCGTGCCCGCCACCGGCCTTGAGCCGGTAGGTGCGGGTGGAGACGACCTTGCGGAACTCCGGCCGCGTCAGCGCGTACCGGGCGAGCTTGACCTGGTCGGTGACCGTGGAGTACCCGGCGGTCGGCGTCGGCCAGGGCAGGCCGTCGAAGTTGGCGTAGTGGCTGCGGGTCATCTTCAGCTCGCGGGCCGTCCGGTTCATCTTCCGGACGAAGCCGTTCACGCCGGGCCCGTAGACGTCGGCGAGCGCGTACGCGGCGTCGCAGCCCGAGGGCAGCAGCAGGGCCCGCAGCAGCTGCCGCACCGTCAGCCGGTCGCCCGGTCGCAGGTAGGCCATGCTGCCGTCGTTCCGGCGGGCGTAGTCGATGTACTTCTGCTTGATGGTGATCTTGCGGTCGAGGCCGCCCGCGCGCAGTACCACGACCGCCGTCATGACCTTGGTGATGCTGCCGATCGGCCGCTTGACCGCCGGGCCGCGCGACCACAGGGTCCGTGACTTGTTCAGGTCCCACAGGAGCGCGGACCTGGCCTTGACGCCGGTGGGCCCGGCCGCCGCCGCGTTCGCCCCGGTGGCGGGCACCCCCACCAGCAGCGCCATCCCCACGAGCGGCACACAGACACGCCTGGACCACGCCGACCGCATCGGCACCCCGTTCCCTCCCGTATGCGAACAGATCGCCGGAAGCCTCTCAGTCCGGACGTATCGCCCGCAACCGATTCGGGATCTTGGACGGGGTGGCCGGGCACGCCGTCCGGACGCCGGGGCGGCGTCCGGACGGCGTCCCGTCAGCCCAGGAGCGTCTCGCCGATCCAGCCGCCCTCGGCGCATCCCGGCGGGATGGCGAAGACGGCCGACCCGATCGGCGTCGTCCACAGGTTGAGCAGGTCCGCCTCGGCCAGCCGCGCCTGGACCGGCAGGAACTGCCGCCCGATGTCGGCCTGGAACGAGGCGAACAGCAGCCCGGAGTCCGACCGGCCGTCCGCGGTGAGCCCCTCGTCGTAGTTGTACGAGCGGCGCAGCATCCGCAGGT
>DATADI010000139.1:0-4583 GCA_036258615.1 Thermomonospora sp.
GCGCTGGCGGCGCTGGCCCGGCGGCGCGGCTGCGTCCAGTCGGTGCTGACCGGCTCGATCCGCCCCAACGCGGAGCTGAAGCTCGCCGAGTTCGGCCTCGACTCCCATCTGGACACCGAGGTCGGCGGCTACGAGGACGGCGTCTACAGCAAGGCGGCGCTGCTGGAGGTCGCGCGGCGGCGGGCCTCGGAGAAGTACGGCGTCGCCTTCGACGAGTCCGCCGCCTGGCAGCCCGGCGACGCCCGGGGCGTGACCGTGTACGTCGCCGACTCGCCCCGTGACGTGCAGGCCGCCACCATCGCCCGCGCCCCGGCGCTGGCGGTGGCGACCGGCAGCGCCACCGAGGCCGAGCTGCGCGCCGCCGGGGCCGCCGTGGTGCTGCCCACCCTCGCCGACACCGACGCGGTGCTGCGCGCCATCGACCACCTCACCTCGGGCACCCCCTCCTGAAGCCCGCCGGTCGCCGATTGCAAGACTCGGGCGGAGGGCGGAAGCTGGTGACGCCCGTCACGATGGGGAGGTCTGGGCCATGTCACAGGAGAGGACTCTGTGGGAGCCGTCCGAGGAGGTCGTCGCCCGCGCCCGGGTGACCGCCTACCGCCGGTGGCTCGCCGAGCGCGGCGGTCCCGGTCCCGCCGGTGAGACGTACGGGGACCTGTGGCAGTGGTCGGTCACCGAGATCGACGCGTTCTGGGACTCGATCTGGACGTACTTCGACGTGGTCGGCACGCGCGGCGACGGCCCGGTCCGCGAGGGCGGCCCCATGCCGGTGGACGGGCTGCGCTGGTTCCCCGGCGCGACCGTCAACTACGCCGCCAACGCCCTGCGCGGGGCCGAGGAACGGCCCGACGACGTGGCGGTGGTGTTCCGGTCGGAGGCCGGGGGGCACCGCACGCTGAGCCGCCGGGAGATCGCCCTGCACGTCGCCCACATCCGGGCCGGGCTGAAGGAGCTGGGCGTCGGCCGGGGCGATCGGGTGGTGGCCTACCTGCCGAACATCCCCGAGGCGCTGATCTGCTTCCTGGCCGCCGCCTCGCTGGGCGCGGTGTGGTCCTCGTGCTCCCCGGACTTCGGGGCCTCCAGCGTCATCGACCGGTTCTCCCAGATCGAGCCCAAGGTGCTGATCGCGGTGGACGGCTACGCCTACAACGGCAGGCGGTTCGACCGCCGTGACACCGTCGCCGAGATCGAACGGGCCCTGCCGACGCTGGCCGCGACCGTCCTGGTGCCGTACCTGGACCCGGCGGCGGGCACCGACGGGCTGGCCAAGGGCGTCGCCTACGCCGACCTGCCGCGCCCCGGGCACGACCTGGAGTTCGCCGACGTGCCGTTCGACCATCCGCTGTGGGTGGTGTACTCCTCCGGCACGACGGGGCTGCCCAAGCCCATCGTGCACGGCCACGGCGGCATCGTCCTGGAGCACCTCAAGGCCCTGTCGTTCCACCAGGACCTCGGGCCCGGCGACGTGTTCCTCTGGTACACCACCACCGGCTGGATGATGTGGAACTACCTGGTCGGCGGGCTGCTGGTCGGGGCCACGGTGGTGATGTACGACGGGGCGCCCGGCGGTGACGTGCTGTGGCGGCTGGCGGCCGAGGCGGGGGTCACCTACTTCGGCGTCGGCGCGCCGTACATCATGGCCTCCCGCAAGGCGGGGATGCGGCCGGGCGCCGAGCACGACCTGTCGGCGCTGCGCGGCATCGGGTCCACCGGCTCGCCGCTGCCGCCCGAGGGCTTCGACTGGGTGTACGAGGCGGTCGGCTCGGACGTGCTGCTGGGCTCGTTCTCCGGGGGCACCGACGTGTGCACCGGGTTCGTCGGGCCGTCCCCGCTGCTGCCGCTGCGTCCCGGGGTGATCCAGTGCCGGGGCCTGGGCGCGAAGGTGGAGTCCTACGACGAGGACGGCAAGCCGGTGATCGACCAGGTCGGGGAGCTGGTGCTGACCGAGCCGATGCCGTCCATGCCGGTGTTCTTCTGGAACGACCCGGACGGCGAGCGTTACCGGGAGTCCTACTTCGAGGGCTTCCCCGGGGTGTGGCGGCACGGCGACTGGATCAAGATCCTGCCGGACGGCGGCTCGGTGATCTACGGCCGGTCCGACTCCACCCTCAACCGGGGCGGCGTGCGGATGGGCACCGCCGACTTCTACCGGGTGGTGGAGGCGTTCGAGGAGGTCGCCGACAGCCTGGTCATCGACACCGGGCGGCTCGGCGAGGAGGGCCGCCTGCTGCTGTACGTGCAGCTGGCGCCGGGCGCGGCGCTGGACGACGACCTGGCCGGGCGGATCCGTGGGGCGCTGCGGTCGGCGCTGTCGCCGCGGCACGTGCCCGACGAGATCCTGGAGGTCCCCGGGGTGCCGCGCACCCTGTCGGGCAAGAAGCTGGAGATCCCGGTCCGCAGGATCCTGCTCGGCACGCCCGTGGACAAGGCCGCCAACCGGGGCTCGATGGCCAATCCGGAGGTGCTGGAGCACTACCGTCCGCTGCGCCCGGCATGAAAGCGGACGCCCCGGGCATAGGACCGACACCCGGGGCATCCTCTGATCGGGCCTGATCAGTGCGTGGGAATCTCGGGCAGCCGCGGCCACGCCGGGCGGACGGCGCCGACGTAGGTGCGGGCGTAGTACCCGCGCAGCCGTTCGGTGCTGATCGTCCGGCCCGGCCGCGGCGCGTGGACGAACCGGCCGCCGCCCACGTACATGCCGACGTGCCGCAGCCCCCGGAACAGCACCAGGTCGCCGGGCCGCAGGTTCCGGCGGGCGACCTTCTTGCGGATGCCCCGGTACTGGTCGTACGTCACCCGCGGGATGCTGACACCCGCCCGGCGCCAGGCGCGGTGCACCAGCCCGGAGCAGTCGTAGGCGGACGGGCCGGTGGCCCCCCACCGGTACGGCTTGCCGCGCTGCGCCAGCGCGAAGCTCACGGCGCGGTCGGCGCGGTTCTGCCACTGCGCGATCAGCCGGGCCCGGCGCTGCCGGACCGCCCGCTGCCGGGCGAGCAGCGCGTGGGCGTGCAGGTGCGCGCTCGCCCGGCCGTGGAAGCCGTACCCGACCGGGGCGGCGTGCTCCTCCGGCAGGGCCGCCGTGCCCTGCGCCAGGGCCGGCGCGACCGCCGTCTCCGGGTCGACCGGCTCCCCGGGATCGGCCTCCTGGGCCGGGTCGACCGGGCGCAGGTGCCCGTGCTGACCGGGCCGGATGTGCGGCCCCAAGCCGGTGCCGTCCTGCGGTGGCCGGCTCTTTCCCGGCCAGCCCGGGAAGGGCCGCCGCCCCCGGAACGACGGCGAGGAAGGAACGGCGTGCTCGCTTCCGGAATCGTCGGGGAACGCGCCGGCGGTGTCGGCGCGCTCGGCCGCCTGGGCCTCGGTGACGCCCGGAACGAGCGCGAACGCCAGTGTCGCGGCGCCGCAGACGGCCTTTAACGGAATTGACATTTCTGTCGTACCCCCTCTCGAAGATCGCCACGAATGTCACTACCCGTAGTCGTGTAATTACACTCCTGCTTTTCCCAATCACTGCCGTTCCCTCTCGACGCGATGAACGGCGAACCCCGGCGACCGCGGCGGCATCACAGACGTTGTGGGACCGACCGGGAAAAACGCCGGTCCGACGGCCCGCGAGCACCCGGAGGGAGGGATCGTCCATGGCGGCGTCGATCCCGGATGTGGCACCGCTGCGCGCGGGCGACCCCAGGACGCTGGGCGCCTACCGGCTGGACGGCCGGCTCGGCGCGGGCGGCCAGGGCGCGGTCTTCCTCGGCACCGCGCCCGACGGGCGGCGGGTCGCCGTCAAGCTGCTGCACGCCGAGCAGACCGAGGACCCGCGCGCCCGCGAGCGGTTCGTCCGCGAGGCCCAGGCCGCCATGCGGGTGGCCCGGTTCTGCACCGCGCAGGTCCTCGACGCCGACGTGGCGGGCGACCGGCCCTACCTGGTCAGCGAGTACGTGCCCGGGCCCTCCCTGTCCCGGCTGGTGGCCGAGCGGGGGCCGGTCACCGGCGCGGCGCTGGACCGGCTGGCCATCGGCACCGTCACCGCGCTGGTCGCCATCCACCGCGCCGGGATCGTGCACCGCGACCTCAAGCCCGGGAACGTGCTGGTCGCCGAGGACGGGCCCCGGGTCATCGACTTCGGCATCGCCAAGGCCCTGGACGGCGCGGCCACCACCTCCAGCCGGATCGTCGGGACGCCCGCCTACATGGCGCCCGAGCAGCTCGCGGGCGGGCCCGTCACCCCGGCGGTGGACGTGTTCGCCTGGGGCTCGATGATCGCCTACGTGGCGACCGGGCGGGCCCCGTTCGGCACCGACACGATCCCGCTGGTCGTCAACCGGATCGTCAACGCCGAGCCCGACCTGGCCGGCCTCGCCGAGCCGATGCGCTCGCTGGTCGCCGCCTGCCTGGCCAAGGACCCGGCCCACCGGCCCACCGCCCGGCGGATCCTGCTGCGGCTGCTCGGCCAGGAGGAGGCCGCCCCCACGGCCGTGCCCACCACGACTCCCGGCGTGGACGGGGCCCTGCTGGCCCGCGCCGCCACCCTCGCCGCCACCGGCCTCGTCGGCGCGGTGGGCGTGGCGGGCCTCGCGGGCGCG
>DATADI010000140.1:0-2461 GCA_036258615.1 Thermomonospora sp.
CCAGAGTTGGCGGGTGGGGCGTTTGATCTCGGTGCCCGCCGGGGTGATGTCGGCGTAGGGGGACAGTTCGAAGCCGTTGGCGTAGACGAGGGGGCGTTTGCCAGGACGGGTCGTCTCCTGGTCGCGGCGGAAGGCCAGTGCTCGGCGGACCGCGTCCAGGCCGTCCTGGCGCCACAGGCGGTGGAGGCGGGGCAGGTCCCAGCAGTCGGTGGCGTTCAGGGAGACGGCCCGGCCGCCGGCGCGGCGAAGGCGGCCGCGGATGACCAGGAGCCAGGAGCCGAAGACGGTGGCGGCGCAGCGGTCCTGCACGGACTCGAAGAAGGTCGCGTCGACCGGGCCGGTGGCGTCGTCGAGGGTGGCGAAGATGATCCGCTGGCCGGACCGGACGGCGGGGGTCTGGGTGGCGACCTTCACCCCGGCGACCAGGACCTCGCTGCCGCCGGGCAGGGCGCGCGGGTCGCGCAGGTCGCGGGCGCGGACCACGCCGAGCGCGGCGAGCAGGTCGTCGTAGAAGCCCAGCACGTGGCGGCTGACGTCCATGCCGAGGATCTCCAGTTCGGCCTGGACCATCTCGGCGGGGCTCATCGGCGGCAGCTCGCCCGGCGGGATGATCTCCAGCATGCCCTCGGGGGCGTCGAAGGCGAGCGCCTCCTGGCCCGGCACCTCGGTGCGGGCGGCGGTGTGCCGGGTGCGGGCGGCGCGGTCGAGTGCGCCGACCTGGCAGAGCAGGTCGCGGCGGGAGCGGTGCCCGGGGCCGACGTCGTGCAGCGCGTCGAACGCCCCGACCAGCACCAGCCGTTCGGCGATCGGGCGGGACACGTGCGCCCGCCACCAGAAGTCGCCCAGCGAGGAGTAGGGGCGGCCCGCCACGATCCGGCCGACCTCGGCCTCGCTGATGCCCTTGACCTCGGTCAGCGCGACACGGATGCCGAAGTCCTCCGGGGGGTCCTCGGCCGGGGCGGGGGCGGACGGGCGGGCCGTGGAGCCGCCCGCCGACAGCGGCTCGGCGTGCCAGGCCGCGCCCGAGCGGTTGACGTCCAGCGGCAGGATCGGCACCCCGAAGTGCCGCGCGTCGTCGAGGATCGCCCGCTTGGGGTACATGCCGGGGTCGTGGGTGAGGACCCCCGCGTAGAACGCCGCCGGGTGGTGCCGCTTCAGCCACGCCGACTGGTAGGTGGGCAGGGCGAACGACGCCGCGTGGGCCTTGCAGAACCCGAACGCCCCGAACGCCGACAGGGTGCTCCACACCCGTTCGACGGCGTCCTCGTCGTAGCCGTTGGCCAGGGCGCGTTCGCGGAACCACGCCTCCACCTCCGCCTGCCCGGCCTCGTCGCCCAGTCGCCGCCGTGCGGCCTCGGCGTCGGACAGGCCGCAGCCGGTCATCCGGTCGATGACGCGGAGCACCTGCTCGTGGAAGACCACCACGCCGCCGCTCTCGGCCAGGATGTCGGCGAGGTCGGGATGCGGGTGGGCGGCGGCGCGCTCCCCGTGCCGGACCTGGAGGTAGGGGGTGATCATGTCGGAGTTCACCGGGCCGGGCCGGAACAGCGAGATGTCCACCACCAGGTCGTCCAGGGTCCGGGGCAGCAGCTTGGCGACCAGTTCCCGCTGGCCGGGGGACTCGATCTGGAAGCAGCCGAGGGTCCGGGCGGAGCGGATCATCTCGTACGTGGGCTCGTCGTCGCGGGGCAGCGCCTCCAGGTCGACCCGGCCGCCGCCGGTGCGGGCGATCTCGGCGACCGCGTGCGCCATCGCCGACTGCATCCGCACGCCGATCACGTCGAGCTTGAGCATCCCCATGGTCTCGACGTCGTCCTTGTCGAACTGGCTCATCGGGAAGCCCAGCAGGCTGTGCTCGACGGGGCTGCGGTCGCGGAGCAGGGCGTCCGACAGCAGCACCCCGCACGGGTGCATGGCGATGTGCCGGGGCAGCCCGTCCAGCTTCTCGGCGATGCGGAACAGCCCGGACAGCTGCGCCTGCCCCAGGTTGCTCTGCCGCAGCTCCGGCAGGTCGTCCAGGGCCGCCCGGATCTGCCGCGCCCGGATGTGCGGGAACGCCTTGGCGATCGCGTCGATCTCGTACGGGGGCAGGCCGATCGCGTTGCCGACGTCGCGGATGGCGCTGCGGGCCCGGTAGGTCTCCATCATCGACACGCAGGCCACCCGCTCGTCCCCGTACCGGTCGAAGATCGCCCGGTAGGCCTCCAGCCGGCGGGCGGACTCCACGTCCAGGTCGATGTCGGGCAGCCCGGTGCGGCTGTCGGCCAGGAACCGCTCCATCACCAGGTCGTGGTCGAGCGGGTTCAGGTCGCCGATGCCGAGCAGGTAGTTGACCAGGCAGCCCGCCCCGGAGCCGCGGATGGCGCAGCGGATGCCCAGCGACCGGATCAGCGCCGTGGCCTCGGCGACCACCAGGAAGTAGGCGGCCAGGCCCTTGCGCTCGATGATGCCCAGCTCGTGC
>DATADI010000141.1:0-1581 GCA_036258615.1 Thermomonospora sp.
GGGCCAGCAGCACCACCGCGCCCGCCGCGAGCGCCACCACGACCGCGAGCCCGAGCGTCCAGTTGACCGGCGACGGGGCCTGCGGGTCGGGGTAGGCCGCGACCGCCGAGAAGTCGCCCACCTCGCCGGGGGTGAACGTCCAGCTCACCTCGCTGGAGTCGGCGTCGCCGTTGGACTCGAGAACCTGGCCGGGGAAGTTCATCTTGAGCTGGAAATCGGCGCGGTCGACCGACACCGTGGTGAGGTCGACGGCCCCGCCGACCAACACGCGGCCGCCCGCACGGCGCATCTCGAACCGGATCTTGCTGCCCGCCGGACCCGCCGCCTGGGTGAGCGTCGCGGTCTGCTCGAACGAGAGCCCGTCGAACCGCACAACGGAGCCCGCATAGCCGTCCTGCCGGTACTCCGACACGTCGACGTCGGACCCGAGGTCGGGCGGCAGCGTGATCGCGGGACCGGGGTCGTCCGGCCCGGTCTCGGGGGTGGCCACGACGATCTGCCCGGTGACCGTGTCGTCGGGCTGCACCGCGAGCGCGGCCTGCACCCGCGCGCATCCGGTCAGCGCGAGAGCGGCCAGCAGCAGCCCGAGCAGCGGCAGGAGGCGGAGACGGTGGGGGTGCACGGGGTGCATCGTGCCAAACCGGCGCCGCCCCCCTTGGGAGCGGCGCTCCGAATCCGCTCTGACGGGACGGCGGCGCCGGATGCCGGGCGGGGCCGACCGACGAACGGCACCCTCGTCGGTACCTGGTGGTCCGAAAATAAGCCGGGTACGGGCTGACGGGCCTCCTGCGTGGGGCGGATGGGCGTGTGGAGTCGGGGACGGTCGGACTGGACCACGGGGTCGGGACCACCGGGATCGGCGGGTGTCAGGCCGCGGGTTCAAGGGTGACCTTGTAGCCGAGGGCTTCGAGCTGGCGGACGTGGTTGCGCTTGGTACGGGCGGCGTTGGTGTGGGTGTCGTAGAAGTCCGGGCCCAGGTCGTGGTAGCGGGCGTCGGGGTCAGACAGCAGGTGCCAGATGATGACCAGGATCGAGCGGCCGACCGCGACGATGGCGCGTTTCTTGCCGCGGCGGCGGACCAGGCGCCGGTAGCGCTGGCCGAGGAAGGTGTTGGTGCGCCCGGCGTTGACCGCGGCCTGGCCGAGGATCCGGGCCAGGTAGGGGTCGCCCTTTCCGGTGGCGGAGCGGCCCTTCTTCTTGCCCGCGGACTGTTTGACCGTGGGCGCGTAGCGGGCCCAGGAGCACAGGTGGGCGGGGGTGGGGAACCGACCCATGTCGACACCGATCTCGGCGATGATGGCTTGCGCGCCGATGTCGCCCAGACCGGTGATCTCAGCGATCCTCTCCGCGGCCGGGGCGAAAGGGGCGATCAGTTCCTCGATCCGGGCGTCCAACGCGGCGATGTCCTCATCGGCCTGGTCGATACGGGCCAGCATGGTGCGCAGCAGGAACGCGTGGTGGTCGCTGAACCGGCCGACGAACGCCTGCTCCAGCAGCGGGATCTTGGCGCGCATCCGGGCCCTGGCCATCTGGGCGAGGATCTTCGGGTCCCGCTCGCCGGCCAGCAGCGCGGTCAGCATC
>DATADI010000142.1:0-5149 GCA_036258615.1 Thermomonospora sp.
CCTCTTCACAGGACTCTCACGGCGACCAGACCCGAAGACCTCCAGGCGGACATAGAACGAGGCACACCCACACTGGACCGCCGCGGCCACATCAGCCTCCAGGCCGCCGGAGAACCGCACAGAACCCTTCACACGTCGACCGCGGGCCGGCGACACCACCCCGACAAGACCACCCCAGCGGCACCACTCCAACGACACCACCCTGGCAACACCACTCCAACGACACCACCGTGGCAACACCGCCCAACGACATCACTCCGACGAGCACCACCCCGACAACGCCACTCCAACGACACCGCCCTAGCAACACCGGCTCGACGAGCACACCCCCGATCGACACCGCCCGACGACACCGCCCGACGACACCGCCGTGGCGGTGCCGTGGCGGTGCCGTGGCTGAGGTCGCTCGGCGCATGGGCGTGGGCCACTTCTTCCGAACCGGCCGGGCCATCCTCGAGGAGCAGCCCGCGGCATCACCGAATACGCTGGAACCGACCGGGACGCACCCGTTGTTTACGGAGGCCCGAAAACCCCGTTACAGCCATCGCAACCGCGTCCCAATCTGTTGTCATCCGATGAGCAAGAATCGCCGCCCGTTGTCACGCACCGCGTATTCGCGGCCTGGTGAGACCGTTCCGGAGAGCCGTCCGGCGCGTCCGTAGTGAGAGTTGCGGCGCATGGTGAACAAGCCTGTTCACAGGGCAACATTTCCGTTGATCAGTGCGCCTTGCCGCTTTTTAAATTACCTTTAATGTGTCCTGGGTCACGAACCACCACCCCATGCACCCTCCGGCTCGTGCCCCTGGGCCTCCGGCGGCCGGCACGCGGGCCGGGACCGCCGGGGGCGGGGCCTCCAGGGCGGGCGGCGAGGGTTGAGGAGGATCCGACGATGACGTACCGGAACGCATCGAGCGGTCTGGCGGCACCGCCCGTGGACCTGCCCCCCCGGCTGGCCGAGCTGCTGCACCCCGAGGTGGACAGCCTGGCCCGCGCCATCGAGACCGAGATCCGCCGCACCCTGCCGGACTACGCCCATCCGGGCGAGGGCCAGGACATGCCGGGCGCCATCCACGACATCCTGGTGGCGTTCGTCGAGGAGATCGCCACGCCGGGCGCCGCGACGGACCGGCTGGCGAAGGTGTGCGACGGACTCGGCCAGTTCGAGGCCTACGAGGGCCGCAGCCTGGACAGCCTGCTGGCGGCGTACCGGATCGGGACGCAGGTCGCCTGGCGGCGGGTGATGGCGGTGGCCAAGCGCCACCAGCTGTCGGCGCCGGTGATGCTGCTGCTGGCCGACGCGGTCTTCACGTTCATGGACACCCTGTCGGCACTGTCGCGGCGGGGGTACCTGGACGCCATGGCGCGGTTCGAGGGCGAGCTGGAGGAACGGCGGCGGAGGCTGCTCCAGCTCATCCTGGAGCGTCCGGCCGTCCCCCGGGCGGCGGTCACCGAGCTGGCCGAGGCGGCGCGGTGGACGGTGCCCGAGGACGTCACGCTGGTGGCGCTGTGGGGCGAGGCGCAGGAGATCCGTCCGGCGCTGGACGGCGACCTGCTGGTCGACCTGGCCGGGCCGCAGCCGCACCTGCTGGTCCCCGGGCCGCTGACGGCGGCGCGGCGCGCGATGCTGGAGCGCGCCACCGCCCAGCACCTGGCGGCCGTGGGGCTCACCGTCCCGCTGGACGAGGCGGCGCACTCGCTGCGGTGGGCGCGCCAGGCGCTGGCGCTGGCCGAGGCGGGGATCATCGGCGACGGGCGGCTGACGATGTGCGAGGACCACCTGCTGTCGCTGTGGCTGCTGACCGACACGGCGCTGGTGGACGAGCTGGCGGAGCGGCTGATCGACGAGGCCGGGCTGTCGGCGGGGCACCGGCTGATCGAGACGCTGGGGATGTGGCTGGAGAGCCGGGGTACCGCCGCCGAGATCGCCGACCGGCTGCACGTCCACCCGCAGACGGTGCGGTACCGGATCCGCCGCATCAAGGACATCATGGGCGACCGCCTGGACGACCCGGACACGCGGTTCGCGCTGGAGGTCGTCCTGCGCGCGATGCGGTTGCGGGAGCGGTCGTGCCGGGCGGGCGAGACGCGTCCTGCGGTGTCGTTCCGCGCGTCCTGACAGGGCGGGAAAAGGAGGACCGATTCGCCGTTCCGAGTTGTCCCCAGTCTGCCCGTGCCCGTGACCAGTGAGCCTGTCACGACCCGTTTGTAAGGATGTGAGCAAATTTCGCGACTTTACCGTTTCTTTGCCATGACGGATCCGGCCGTGGTTTAACGTCTGTGTGTCCTGGATCACTGATCGGGACGGCCCGCCGGAGGTGCCCGGCGCGCCCGCCCGGCGGTGATCCCACAATCGAGCGCCGACCGTCGCGGCCCCGCACAGCGGGCTGCACCGCCCGCGTAGTCCTCGCCCGAGGAAGGGCCGCACGGGGGCGATGACGGAGGTAAACAGCCGATGACGGAGGGTCTCACCCCGGAGACCTTGGAGGAGCCGTTCTCGCTGCCCCCGCATCTCGCACGGCTCATCCGGCCCGAGCTTCCCAGCCTCACCAACGAGATCATCGCCCAGATCCGCCGGGCGATCCCGGAGTACGCCCGGCCCATCGAGGGCCCCTACGGGCAGACCCTGCGGCTCGGCGTGGAGCGGGCGCTCAGCGCGTTCGTCGACCAGATCGCCGGATCCACCGCCGAGAACGAGCGCCGGGACGAACTGTGCCGCCGGCTGGGCCAGTTCGAGGCCCAGGAGGGCCGCAGCCTGGACAGCCTCCAGGCCGCCTACCGCATCGGCGCGCAGGTGGCCTGGCGGCGGGTGATGCGGCTCGGCGGGCGCTACAACGTGTCCGCCCAGGTCATCTCCAAGCTCGCCGACGCGCTGTTCAACTACATCGACGAGCTGTCGTCGCTGTCGCTGGAGGGCTACCTGGAGGCGAAGGCGCGTCCGGCGGGGGCGCTGGAGGAACGGCGGCGGCGGCTGCTGCGCCTCATGCTGGCCCGCCCGCCGGTCCCCGACGCCGCCATCGCGGAGCTGGCGCACTTCGCCGAGTGGACCGTACCCGACGAGCTGACGATGATCGCCGTCCAGCCGGGCGGGCGGGCGGTGCGGACCATCCTCGACGACGACGTCCTCATCGACCTCGCCGACGAGCAGCCGTACGCGATGATGCCCGGCCCGCTGGACGCCGGGCGGCGGGCGATGCTGGAGGCCGCGTTCCCCGAGTCGCGCGTCGCGGTGGGCCTCACGGTGGAGCCCGCGCACGCCGCCGACTCGCTGCGCTGGGCGCGCCAGACCCTCGACCTGGTGACGTCCGGGATCATCGAGGACGGCCGGCTCACCCTGTGCCAGGACCATCTGCTGACGCTGTGGCTGATGTCGGACCAGGCGCTGCTGGACCAGCTGGCCCGGCGGCGGCTGGGCGCGATGGACGACCTGACGGCCAACCAGCGCGAGCGCCTCACCGAGACGCTGCGCACCTGGCTGGCCACCCGGGGCACCGCCGCGCAGATCGCCGACCTGCTGCACATCCATCCGCAGACGGTGCGGTACCGCATCCGCAAGCTGGAGCTGACCCTCGGCGACGAGCTGGCCGACCCCGACTCCCGGTTCGCGATCGAGGTGGTGCTGCGGGCGCTGTGGCTGCGCGAGCGCGCCCGCGACGGACGCCGGGGAGGCGGCCAGCCGGGCCGCCGGAATGTGTGACGGCTGACAAACGGGCACCGCGCACCCCCGGCGAGATACGCGGATACCAATAACAATTAATGCCGGGGTTGCCCCATACTGAGCATTCGTGTTCGGATTCCGAGGTGATGTGCCCGTACGGGAAACTCCACGGTTGACGAGAAGGCGGTGAGGAAGTGGCGGCGTACCGACGATCGGCGGGGCGACCGGTCGCGCTCGGGCTCGGCGTGGTGGTGGTCCTCGGGACCACCGTGGGGGCCCCGGCCCTCGCCCTCGCCTACGACCCCACGACCTCCCCGAGCCAGACGTCCGCGGATCCCGCGCCGTCGGAGTCGACGCCCTCCTCTCCGGGGCCCTCCACGCCGACGCCGTCGAGCCCTCCCCCGAGCCCCTCGACTCCCCCGCCGAGCCCGTCGACCCCTCCCCCGAGCCCGACGACTCCGCCGCCGAGCCCGGACCCGACGACCCCTCCTCCCAAGCCCACCGATCCGCCGGACGGTCCGGGCGGAGGCGACCCCGGCAAGCCGGGCAAGCCCGGGAAGCCCGGAAAGCCCGACCCCACCGACCCGGGCAAGCCCCCGGCGGGCGCCACGGTCGCCATGAAACTGTCGCTGTCCAGCGCTGCGGTCTCCCCCGGCGGGACGGCGGTCGTCACGGCGCGGGTGGCCTCCGGCGCGACCCCCGCCCGGGACGTACGGGTGCAGTTCTCCGGCTCCGGGTTCACGGTGGACAAGTGCACGGTCACCGCGGCCTGCCGGCTGGGAACGGTGACCCGCTCGGGCGAGAGCGTCTCGGCGACCGTGACGGTCAGCAGCTCCACCAGGCCCGGCACCACCATCACCGTCTACGCGACCCTGTCGGCCGCCAGCAGCGTGCCGCAGACCCACTGGGCCCCGCTCAGCGTCGTCGAGGGCACCGGAGGAGGCGGCGGCACCGACGCGCTGCCCCCCGGCGCCTGGCCGGGCGGCGCCACCCCGCTCGACTCCGGCACCCTGCCCCAGGTCGTCCTGCCGCCCGTCGCCTCTCCCCAGATCGCCCCCGGCCTCATGCAGATGACGCCGGTCGCCGCGATCGGCGTGAACGACGACGATGACGACTGGTTCCCCGGCGGGGGCAGCCTCGACGACGTCGCCGCCGTCCACGCGGGCTGGCTGTCGGCGCTGCTGGCCTCGGTCGGCCTGCTGCTGACCTCCCTGCTGGCCTCCCGCCGGTCCCGCCCGGCCCGCCCCGGGGCCTTCCGCACCCTGACCCTCGGCCGCGACGTCCGCCGGAAGCTGGACGGCAAGCGCCCCACCCCGGCCCGCCTGCGCACCCTGCCTCCCGAGCCCGCCGACCCGCCGAAGCCCGCCCCCCGCATCCGCGTGGTCTGGCTCCCGATGCGCTCCCACGGTGTCCACGTCCGCCGCAGCGGCCCCGCCGGAGCCTGACACTCATCCCACCACGAGGGCCCGGGCCGAAAGGCCCGGGCCCTCCGCC
>DATADI010000143.1:0-5195 GCA_036258615.1 Thermomonospora sp.
CGCGGTATGGACCGTAGGTACTCGTAGGAGGAACATGTGTCCGCATACGAACGGGCGACCAGCAGCGTGTTGCGGCAGCCCTCGGCCCACACGTCCGAGCCGTCCAGGGCGTACATCTCCTCGGCGGTCTTGAGGTAGTAACCGGATCCAGAGAGAACCGGAATCGGCCGGGTCGGCCAGCTGCTTACCGACCTGCACGCACAGCAGAGCGTCGTGCTCGGTGGCTTCCGACTCGTAGGTGTAGTGCGAGTCGTTTGTCACCGCCGGCGGGATCGCGAGCCGCCGGCCGAGGTCGACGAGGCCGTCGCGGACGCGGCGTTCGAGGTCCAGGCCGTGGTCCATCGGCTCCAGGAAGTAGTTGCCCTTGCCGAAGATGTCCTGGTAGTCGGCGGCGGCCTTGAGGGCCTCGTCGAACTGGCCCAGCCGCAGCCGCGTCTGGACCTCCCCCGACGGGCACCCGGTGGTGGCCATCAGCCCGTCGGCGTGCTCGACGAGCAGCTCGGAATCACCTGCCCGATCGCCCGCTGCCTCCACCGAAGACGTTCGACCGGCCTCAGGTCGAGACCGCCGACCCGGTCACCGTGTACGCGGGTACGGGTGTGCTGTACGCCGCGCATCCTGGGCCGAGTACCTCGGCTGGCGACGTCACCGACCGGCAGGGTGTCCAAACGGGAGGTGCGCCCGTCCCCGCCCTTGCTGCGGAAGTCCTTGCCGGGCAGGACCGCTTCGCGCAGGTCGGGCGGGTTCGCGTTCACGCCGGTGTCGATGACCGCGACCTTCACACCGCGGCCCTGGGGCAGCGGCCATACCAGCCGTTCGCTCGCCAAGGAGCCGAACCGCCACGGCACGGCATTATGCAGTATCCGGCCGCGGCACGGCGTCGGGACGGTTGTCGACGAGCGTGCCAGCCCCGCCGGTGGACGTCGGGAGGAGGACCATCCCAGCGCCGCCACGGCGCTCGTCCAGGAACGCAAGCCAGCTCTCCTCGTCTATGTGCCGGCCTTCTTGCCCAAGGTGTGCGCCTCGTTGGCGCGGCGCGCCGACGAGGCCACCACGCCATTCACCCTTGGAGTGATGGCCGCCCGTGCCAGAGAGTGTTGACACCCTTCTGCCTCAGCTGTTGCTGACAGTGTCGACAAGAACCGTAGAGGCTCGCGGTTGCCGACGCCCCCGCCGTGTCCGCGTGGCGTCGCCACATCCGCATCACCACAGAAGCACCAGGTAGCTGTCAGCGAACGAACGGCCAGGTCACGGCACAAGCGGGTGGTCGCCATGTCCGGCCACAAACAACGAAGCCCGCACACATGCCAAGAGCGCGATACGGGCAACCGGCCGACAATGGCCACATCGAGATGCTCCTTCCTCCAGTGGTGAATCGTGTACGGGCACGGTACTCCCGGAAGGAGACCTCACTGATGCGCGTCATGTACGGGACACCCCTGGTGAGCACTGGCCTGGCCGTCGCCTTGGCTGGGTGCGGGTCCCAGCAGGCGGGCGCCTCGCGTTCTTCATCACCCGCAGCCAAACCGTCGGTGTCCCAGACCATCGTGCTGAGCGAACCCGGAGACGATGCGAGGATCCCCAACCCAGGTACCGGCCGACCCGTCCACGTCCCCCGGTCGCGCTGCTGTCCCGGTTCGATCCCGGCCCGTCCGTCGCGCCGCCCGCGAGGGCGGTCACGCCGGGCGCGGTGCGGTTCCCGGTTCGGGACGTCGGCTCGATGTATCTGGCCGTCCGTCAGGTCAGCAGTCACTTCGACGCCCCCCGACCCTGTTTCACTGGACCTCCGGGATGTGGTTCACTCTCGTCCACCGCTTCGCCGAGACCACCAGCGTGCAACTGGCCGCCAGCATGTACGAGACGCCGTCACCGGATGTCGCAGCCGCCGAACCCACTCTTGGTAGGGCCGCCGGACGGCGGGCGCGGGGGTCACTGTCGTTCAGCCAGGCCGTCATTACCGGACCTCCCACGGTCGTGAACACCTTGGCCGCTGAACGCATCCCCGTCGAATGCGGCCGCCTCACCCAGGACAACGGACCGGCCGGACGCATCCAGCCGTTGCCCGCGCCGCCGGTCGGGGACCGTACGTGGGCCTACCGGATCGTGGACGCCGAGGGCTCGGTCTGGCAGTGGGTTCAGGCCGCATTCCCAACCAGGAGCCCGGCCCGCGCGGTGACATAATGGAGATCCTGCACCGCATCGCGGCCGAGGCCTGCGCCAAAGCCGCAAAGACCCTCCGCTGAGCAGCACGGCGCATCACCTGATCCAGCTGATGCAGTGACGTGTCTCAGAGAGTGATCAACTTGCTTCGAGGGTCTTTGCCGTAAGCGTGGCAGGGCGGAGGATCGAAGGGGTGATAGGGACCAGGTCCACGGGGCGGTCCGGCCACCGACGGTACGTGAACGCCAATGGGCCGACCGCCTCCCCAGCTGTTGGCCGGATGCTGGGGGACACCCGAGGCGTGGACGAGGTTCCACACCTGGGCCATCGGCCACTCGGGGATGGGTACCACCGGATGATCGTTCGGACCCGGCTGGATCGGCCTTCGTCCATTGACACGACGACCTTGCGAGTGTGGCCGGGGCTTTCCGGAGGTGCACCATCGGGCACTTCCCGACGGGCAGGCCGAACACTCGCCGCGGGCTTGCTGGAACAAGCCGCCCTTGGGTGCCATACGACTTCGCATCGAATCCCGTAGGTGTCGGCTTGGCGGCGAGCGAGGGTGACGGTACCGGGCCACTCGATGGGGATCCCGGAGTCGGTCTCAACCAGGTTGTCGTGGATGACCACGACCCGCTGGTTGCACCTCGAGGCCGTGGTGAGGTTGACGATGTGGTCCAGCGTCGCCTGTGAGTACTTGCCGGTGGAAGAGTTGACGATGTTGAGGTCGTAGGGGGCGAGGCCCGGCGGATCGGCCGTTGCTCGCCCGAGGGAGACGACGACGCGGGCCCTCAGCCGCCGCTCCCCGTTCTTCGACGGGCTCGTCAAGGTCAAGGCCGGTGATCGCGGCGAGAGTGGGGGCGGACGGTCAGCGGGTCAGGGGGCAGTGGGTGATCTGCGGGGCGGGCTCCGGCAGGTGGTCCAGGTGCCAGGTCACGTGTGCCAGCGGGCTGGACGGGCCCGCCAGCAGGTCCGCCAGAGGGCGTCGTGCCGGGGGAGCGGCGGGGTCCGGGATCGTGCCCGACCACAGGTCAGGCCCGCAGCCGGCCGCCCACCGCGCCGCCGCCTCCAGCACAAGGTCCAGGTCGGCGGCGATCTCCGCCAGCGACCGCGGCGCCATCGCGTCCTGGATCATCCGCTCCCGTTCGGGGAAGGGCACGTCGCCCTCGAACGCCGCCGGGAACGGTGGCCGGTCCCCGTCGAACACCAGGTCCCCGCCGGTGGCCACCGCGCGTACCGCCGCGACCTGCCAGCGCGTCCACTCCGCCAGGTGGCCCAGCACCACCCGCGCCGCCGCGGCGCCCTCCCCGCCGGATCGCAGTGCGCCGGTCAGGTCGCCGAGCCGTCGGCGGGCGTCGCGCAGGCGGTCCAGGGTCCAGGTCCGCGCCCGCCCGGGGTCCCGCGGGGCCCGTTCCTCCTGTCCGGAGGGGGCGGTGTCGTCGGCGGGCGGGCGTGGGCGGGGCACCCGGACCCGGGCCAGCAGGTCCTCCAGTTCGCGCAGCGGCGCGGGGTGGTCGGTCAGGCTCGCCGCCGCGACCCGGTCCACCCGGAACAGCCGCGGACCCTGACGGGTCCGGCACCAGCCCATCAGGTACTGCCCGTAGGGGGAGGTGACCAGGCCGTGGGCCTCCACGTCCCGGCGGGTCCGCCGCCCCGAGGCGCCCCGGTAGTCGACCCGCACCACCCGCCGGGCCCGCACGGCGTCGGCCAGCGTCTCGGGCACCGGTGCGACCAGCGACGCCAGCGGCGGCGGCACCGGACGCCGCGGCGGCTGGTCCACCGCGTACCCCTGGCCCCGCTCGAACCGCAACGGCAGCCCCGCCCGCGCCAGCACGCCCAGGTCACGGCGGACGGTCGACGCGCTCACCCGCACCCGCCGCGCCAGCTCCGCCGCCGGGACGGGCCCGGAGGAACGCCGCAGCTCCGCCACCAGCGCCAGCAGCCGCTCCCCGCGCGTCATACCCCCAATGCTGACAAACGGGCGTCATCCGGTCACCCCGCCACACCGGGGCCGCCCACCAGGCACGGCGATGTCACCGGCGGGTCACCCACATGCCCCGAAGGTCAGGGTGGGGACAGTTCCGCCGCCAGGCCGCGGAAGTCCGCGCCGGTCAGGGTCAGTTCCGCCGCGCTGCCGATCGCCTGCGTCTCGGCCGCCCGCCCCAGGTTCCGTGTGCACGCCCGGTCCAGGTAGGCCTCCACCAGCCGCGCGTTCGTGAGCCGTCCCCGGCCCCGCAGCGTGGCGATGTCGCGGCGCACCACCTCCCAGGCGTCGGCGTCCAGGCGCAGCCGCCGCTCCTCGGCCAGCAGCGCCAGCAGCGCCGTGCGCGTCCCCGGATCCGACAGGTCCGGCATCCGCACCGCCCGCATGTCGGTGATCACCTCCGGGGCCGCCGCCGACAACGCCGCGAACCGCCCCGGCTCGCACGTCGCCAGCAACGCGGTGTCGCTGACCCCCTCGGCCCGCGCCCGGTACAGCACCGTGGCGTACGCGGGGCCCTGCGGGTCGTCCAGCAGCAGCACGTCCAGGCCCTCCAGCAGCAGCGCGTGCCCGGCGTGCTCGGCCAGCACCGCCCGCAGCCCCTCCGGGCCCCGCGGGCGCAGCTCCTCGGCCAGCACCCCGCGCAGCTGCCCGCTGCTGACCTGCACGTCCGCCAGCGCCCGCGCCACCATCCGGCCCAGCCGCCGCTGCCCGGTGGACGGCTCACCGATCAGCAGCAACGCCGGCATCGACGCGCTGGAGACCTCCTGGCCCCGCAGCCGCTGCGCCCACTTGCCGCGCCGCCGCACCTCGGTGACCAGCCGGTCGATGTCGTCCAGGCCCCCCAGGAACCGGATCCCGTACGCCTCGGCGACCGGCACCTGGCCCGGTGGCTCCGGGGTGACCGGGTCCGGCAGCGGCGGCGGCGCCGTCGGCTGCGGCAGGTGCGGGAGATACGGGGTCGTCTCCGGTGCCGCACCCGGCGGATGCACCGCGGTCTCCGCCGCCGGGGGCCACGCCGGCGGCGGCGGAGCGGCCGGCGGCGACGGCGGAG
>DATADI010000144.1:0-22315 GCA_036258615.1 Thermomonospora sp.
GGCCCGCGCGCGGTGATCGCCACGTCCCCGGAGACGACGGCGGTGAAGTCGGTCACGGCTCACGGCCCCGGACGGCCTCCAGCAGCCGCGCGGCGCCCGCGGCCGGGTCGCGCAGGTGCAGCCACAGCACCGGGAGGCCCCGCCGGCGCAGCGACCGCACGTCGGCCAGCGCCCGCGCGAACTGCAGCCGGCCCAGCGAGTACGGCCGCCCCGGCACCGGCAGGTCGTCGGGCATGGCCCCGGTCACCACGAGGAACGCCCCGTTGCGCGGCCCCTCCTTGTGGAACGGGCCGGTGCCGTGCAGGTGCCCCGGGCCCGGCCCGTACGACACCGGGCGGCCCGACCGGCGGGCCAGCGACGGGGCCAGGTACCGGCCGGACAGGTCGCCGGACAGGTACGTCACGACCGTCAGGTAGCCCGCGGCGGGGATCGCGCGCAGCAGCGCGTCGACGGCCGCGTCCAGGCCCGCCGCCCCGGCCGCGCCGAACCCCGGGTCGGCGTGCACCTCGACGCCGTCGTCCACGCGGTCGGGGTCACCGGCGGGCAGCGGCTCGTGGTCGGCGCGGTGCAGCATCGCCGCCGCGTCGTCCTCGGCCTCCTGCACCAGGCCGGTGGCGCCCTCGAACGGGTTGACCCCCAGCAGCCAGCCCGCCACGGCGGTGGCGTACTCCCACAGCAGGAACTGGGCGCCCAGCGGCCCCCACACGGAGGTGTCGGCGTCGCCCGCCGGGGCGCCCAGCGCCACCGCGTGCGCGTCCGGGGTGACCTCGGCGGCCGGGCGGCCGGGCGCCTCCAGCGGCAGGACGCCCCGGCCCCGCCGCCCGGTGCCGGTCGCCACCAGCTGCGTCACCCACGCCGTCAGCGCCGCCGACCCGCCCCGCAGCACCAGCTTGTCGCGGGCGGGCGTGCCCGGGGCCTGCTGGGCGCAGCCGCCCAGCACCGCGCCCAGCAGCAGGCCCGGGTTGTCGTCGTCCTTGCCCAGCGACGGCACCACCGAGGCCGCGTCGTCCAGCAGCCCGGTCACGTCCGTCCCGGCCAGCACCGCCGGGACCAGCCCGTACGCCGACAGCGCACCGAAGTGGCCGGGCAGGTGCGGGTCGGTCAGCCCGATCCGGTAGCCGCAGCGGCGGGCGAAGTCGTGCAGCGGGCTGCCGTGGTCGGTGATCACCAGGAACCGCCCGGCGATCTCCCGCTCCGACAGCCCGTGCTCGCGGAACGCCCGCACGAAGATCCGCCGGTAGGCGTCCCCCTCGATGGAGACCCCCACCTTGCTGGACAGCACCACCAGCGTGCGGTCCAGCCGCCGCAACGCGAGGTCCAGGGCCGCCCAGTCGCCGCCGTCCAGCACCGTCAGCCCGCCCGCGCCGCCGGGGGAGCCGCCCGCCTCGGCCACCGCCTGCGCCGCCAGCCCCTCCGCGCCCACGCCGATCAGCACCACGTGGTCGAGCCCGGCGTAGCGGACCTCGGCGACCAGCGGCTCGAGCTGCCCCAGCAGGTTCTGGGAGGCGAACGGCAGGTCCAGCCAGCCGAGCCGGCTGTGGTCGACCGCCCGGCGGCCCCACAACCGCGGGTCCTTGCCCGCCAGCGCGGACGGCACCCCGCAGGTGACCAGATAGTCACGGGCCTGGAGGGCCGCGTCGAGCACGCTGCCGCGGGTCATCACGTCGAAGGCCGGCACGGTTCCTCCCTCCCGGAACCAATCGTTTCAGGCCGGGACGGGGCGGCGCGACCGGAAACGCCGTGATCCGTCCCGTTGGTGACATCGGGACGGATCACAGGGGATGGGCCGGTTTCGTGAGGCCGGAACCCACGGGACGACCGGGGCGGACGGTGGCCGCCCGGCCCGGCCGTCGGGATCGGGAGGGACGGGGGGTCAGGCCAGGGCGGTCAGCAGCTCGTCCACGCCCGCGGCCCGGTCGCGCAGGTGCAGGCGGACGGCCGGGCGGCCCCGCGAGCGGAGCGCCCGCAGGTCACCGAACGCCTGCGCCAGCTGCAGTTCCTTGAGGGAGTACGGCTTGCCGGGCACCGGGACGTCCTCGGCGGACTCCCCGGTGATCTGGAGGAAGACCCCGTTCTGCGGGCCGCCCTTGTGGTACTGGCCGGTCGAGTGCAGGAACCGGGGGCCCCACCCGAAGGTGACCGCCACCGGGGTCTTGCGGACCCGGGCCGCGCACGCCGCCAGCAACGGCCGCAGCCGCTCGGCCCCGGCGTCGCCCGCCCGGTCCAGGTAGGCCATGACCGCCAGGTACCCGTGGTCGGGCACCGCCGTGACGATCGCCTCCAGCGCCCCGGCGAGGTCCCGGGCGCCGCGCAGCAGCTCGGCGGGGGCGTGCACCTCCACCGCCCCGGTGACCAGCGCGGGCGCGCCCGCGACGACCGTGGGGGCGGTGCCCTCGGCGCTGCCGCGCAGCAGCGCCGCCGTGTTGTCCTTGGACTCCTGCACGTTCGGCTGGTCGAACGGGTTGATGCCCAGCACCCGCCCGGCCACCGCCGTGGCGTACTCCCACAGCAGGAACTGCGCGCCCAGCGGCCCGGACACCGCCAGCCCGACGTCCTCGGACCCGGCGCCCAGCACCACCCGGCGCACGTCCTCGGCCTCCTCGAACCCGGGGGCGTCCACGCCCTCGACGACCACCGGCAGGATCCCCTTGCCCTCCTTGCCGGTGGACTCGGCGATCAGCTGCTCGGCCCAGTCGCCGAACCCGGCGATCCCGGACCCGTCGTCGGCGATGACCAGCTTGTCCCGCCCGGCCAGCGCCGAGGCGCCCAGGGCCGCGCCCAGCGCCAGCCCGGGGTTCTCGTAGGGCTGCCGCAGCGCCGGCAGCAGCGCCGCCGCCTCGTCCAGCAGCCCGGCCACGTCCACCCCGGCCAGCGCGCTGGGCACCAGCCCGAACGCGCTGAGGGCGCTGTAACGCCCGCCGACGTCCGGGTCGGCGAGCACCACCGTGTACCCGGCCTCGTTGGCGGCGGCCTCCAGCGGCGACCCGGGGTCGGTGACGACCACGAACCGGCGGCGCAGGTCGTCGCCGGTGATCCCGGCGTCGGCGAACGCCCCCTCGAAGATCCGCCGGTGGCTGTCGGTCTCGATGGTGCCGCCGCTCTTGCTGGACACCACCACGACGGTGCGCTCCAGCCGGTCGCCGACCACCGCCGCGACCTGCCGCGGGTCGGTGGTGTCGAGCACCGTCAGCGGCACCCCGGCGGTCCGGGTGATCACCTCCGGGGCCAGCGAGGAGCCGCCCATCCCGGCCAGCACCACGTGGTCGAGGCCGTCGGCGCGGACCCGCTCGGCCAGCTCCGCGAGCCTCGGCAGCAGCTCCCGGGACGACTCGGGCAGGTCCAGCCAGCCCAGCCGCCTACTCGCCTCCGACACCGCCGCCGGACCCCACAACTGGGCGTTCTTGGCCATCAGCGCGGCCGGTACCCCGTCGGTGACCAGCCGCTCCAGGACGCTCTCGGCATCGTCGACCACGGGGCCGCGCATCGTGACCGAGACGCCGCCCGCGGTGACGACCGACGTCACTTGGCGGCCCCCTTGTCGGCGAGCTCGTTCTGGATGGTGCCGAGCAGTTCCTTCCACGACACCTCGAACTTCTCCACGCCCTCGTCCTCCAGGACCCGCACGACGTCGTCGTAGTCGACGCCGGCCTCCTTGAGGGCGGCCATGTGGGCGCGGGCCTCGTCGTAGGCGCCGCGGACGGTGTCGCCCCGGACCTGCCCGTGGTCGGCCTCGGCCTCCAGGGTCGCCTCCGGCATCGTGTTGACCGTGCCGGGGGCCACCAGCTCGTCCACGTACAGGGTGTCGGGCAGGGCCGGGTCCTTCACGCCGGTGGAGGCCCACAGCGGGCGCTGCGGGCGGGCCCCGGCGTCCTTGAGGGCCTTCCAGCGGTCGGTGGCCGACTTCTCCTCGTACAGGGCGTAGGCCAGCCGCGCGTTGGCGACGCCCGCCTTGCCCTTGAGCGCCTTGGCCTCCTCCGAGCCCAGCTTGTCGAGCCGCTTGTCGATCTCGGTGTCGACCCGGCTGACGAAGAACGACGCGACCGAGGCGATCGACGACAGGTCGCGCCCGGCCTCGCGGGCCTTCTCCAGCCCGGCGAAGTAGGCGTCGATGACCTCGCCGTAGCGCTCCAGCGAGAAGATCAGCGTCACGTTCACGCTGATGCCCTCGCTGATCGCCTGGGTGATCGCGGGCAGCCCCTCCCGGGTCGCCGGGATCTTGATGAACAGGTTCGGCCGGTCCACCATCCACCACAGCGCCCGCGCCTCGGCGACGGTCTTCTCGGTGTCGCGCGCCAGCCGCGGGTCGACCTCGATCGACACCCGGCCGTCGAGGTGGTCGGAGCGCTCGTACACCGGGCGCAGCACGTCGCAGCCCCAGCGGATGTCGTAGGTGGTGATGGCCCGCACCGCCTCCTCGACGTCCACGCCGCGCACCGCCAGGTCGCGCAGCTGGCCGTCGTAGGCGGTGCCCTTGCTGAGCGCCTTGGCGAAGATCGTGGGGTTGGAGGTCACCCCGACGACCTGCCGGTCGCGGACCAGCGCCTCCAGGTTGCCGGTCCGCAGCCGGTCGCGGCTGATGTCGTCCAGCCAGATCGATACGCCCTCGTCAGAGAGCCTCTTGAGTGTCTCGCTCACCGGTGTCTCCTCGTCGAAACGTCGGACGGCTCTGGTCTCAGTTGCCGGTGGTCTCGCCGCGCCCCTGGCCCTCCACGCCGGCCTTGATCAGGGCGGCGTGGGCGGCGGCGACGACGCGGTCGGGCGTGAAGCCGAACTGCTGGAACAGGGTCCTGTAGTCGGCCGAGGCGCCGAAGTGCTCCAGGCTGACCGACTCGCCGGAGTCCCCGACGAACTGCCGCCAGCCGAGGGCGATCCCGGCCTCCACCGACACCCGGGCGCGCACCGAGTGCGGCAGCACGTGCTGCCGGTACGCCTCGTCCTGGGCCTGGAACCACTCCACGCACGGCATCGACACCACCCGGGTCGGGGTGCCCTCCGCCTCCAGCGTGCGCCGCGCCTCCAGGGCGATCGACACCTCGCTGCCGGTCGCGATGATGATCACGTCGGGGCGGCCGTTGGCGGCGTCGGCCAGCACGTACCCGCCCTTGGCGACGCCCTCGGCGCCGGCCAGCTCGCCGTCGCGCTCCAGCGTCGGCAGCTTCTGCCGGGTCAGCGCCAGCGCGGCGGGCCGGTCGGTGTGCTCCAGGATCGTCCGCCAGGCCACCGTGGTCTCGTTGGCGTCGGCGGGCCGCACCACGTCCAGGCCGGGGATGGCGCGCAGCGACCACAGGTGCTCGACCGGCTGGTGGGTCGGGCCGTCCTCGCCCAGGCCGATCGAGTCGTGCGTCCACACGAACGTCACCGGCAGCTTCATCAGCGCCGCCAGCCGCACCGCCGGGCGCATGTAGTCGCTGAACACCAGGAACGTGCCGCCGTACGGGCGGGTCCCGCCGTGCAGCGCGATGCCGTTGCAGATCGCGCCCATCGCGTGCTCACGGACCCCGAAGTGCAGCGTGCGGCCGTACCGGTTGCCGGGGAACTCCTTGGTCTGGAACTCCTCGGGGATGAAGGACGGCTCGCCCTTCATCGTGGTGTTGTTGCTCTCGGCCAGGTCGGCCGAACCGCCCCACAGCTCCGGCAGCACGGGTGCCAGCGCGGTGAGGATCTCCCCGGAGGCGGCGCGGGTGGCGACGTCCCTGCCCGCCGGGAACGTCGGCAGCGCCTCCGCCCAGCCCGGCGGCAGCCGCCGCTCGGCGATCCGGTCGAACTCCGCGGCCCGCGCCGGCTGCGCCGACCGCCACGACTGGTAGCCCTTGTCCCACTCGGCGCGCAGCTCACGGCCCCGGTCGATCACCTTGCGGGCGTGGGTGAGCACCTCGGCGGGCACCGCGAACACGGCCTCCGGGTCCATCCCCATGATCCGCTTGGTCGCGGCGACCTCCTCGGCGCCCAGCGCGGCGCCGTGGATCTTGCCGGTGTTCTTCTTGTTCGGGGCGGGCCAGCCGATGATGGTGCGCAGCGCGATGAACGACGGCCGGTCGGTCTCGGCCTGCGCCGCCTCCAGCGCGGCGGCCAGCGCGCCGACGTCCTCGCGGTACTCCCCGTCGGTGGTCCAGTCGACCCGCTGCACGTGCCAGCCGTACGCCTCGTACCGGGCGGTCACGTCCTCCGACAGGGCGATGGCGGTGTCGTCCTCGATGGAGATGTGGTTGTCGTCATAGAGCACCACCAGGTTGCCCAGCCGCTGGTGGGCGGCCAGCGCGGACGCCTCGTGGCTGATGCCCTCCTCGATGTCGCCGTCGGAGGCGATCACCCAGATCCGGTGGTCGAACGGGCTCTGCCCGGGCTCGGCGTCCGGGTCGAAAAGGCCGCGCTCGCGGCGGGCCGCCATCGCCATCCCGACCGCGTTGGCGATGCCCTGCCCCAGCGGCCCGGTGGTGGTCTCCACGCCCGCGGTGTGCCCGTGCTCGGGGTGCCCGGGGGTCTGGCTGCCCCACTTGCGCAACGCCTTCAGGTCGGCCAGGTCCAGCCCGTACCCCGACAGGTACAGCTGGATGTACAGGGTCAGGCTGGAGTGCCCGGCCGACAGCACGAACCGGTCCCGCCCGGGCCAGGCCGGGTCGGTCGGGTCGTGCCGCAGGAAGCGCTGGAAGAGCAGGTAGGCGGCCGGGGCCAGGCTCATCGCGGTGCCCGGGTGCCCGGATCCCGCCTCCTCGACCGCGTCCATCGCCAGGGCGCGGATCACGTCCACGGCCCGCCGGTCCAGGTCGGACCACTCAAACGTGCTGCTGTCCGTAGTCACCGGAACGCTCAGCTTCCTCTCTCAGGGTCCGCGCCCGCCCCGCGAGGGCGAACGCCGTCTGTCACTCTCCGCGGTACGGCCCGGACCGCCGCCCGGATCACGCCCCATCCCCGTCAGCCGAGTGGTCCACCGGTTTGTTCCGGGGCCGCCCCGCCAGGGCCGGGGCCGCCTTCGCGCCTTACCCTCCGACCCTATCCAAGAAGCGCCCGCCGCCCCTCGGCGCGGAGGTGACGGAGACGGCGCCCGCCACGGCGTGCCGCCGTACGGTCCGACCCTTGCCCCGACGCCTTCGCGGCTAACCACCCCGTGGGGTGAACACGCGGGTGGGCCGCGCCTCACCCGGACGGGGCGGGACGCTCCCTCGCCGCGCCCCGGGGCCACCCGGTGCACGACCCTCGGGGGGTGCGCACTACAGTGATGGCGCGGTTGACGAGAGTGGCCGCGGCAGGAAACACACAGCTTCACAAGCCGAGGTGCGGCCCAGTCGCGGGGGCACCGCCGGGGGCCCGGGACGCCCCCGGGATACGTACATGGACATGGACCAGTTGTGACGGTGCTCATTAACAAGCCCGGGACCGAGGTCGCGGGGGCAGCCGGGGCCGCCCCGGCGGACGTCGTGCCGGCGGTGCCGGCGCGCCGCCCGATCGGCGCGCTGCTGCGCGCCTACGTCGGGCTCACCAAGCCGCGCGTCATCGAGCTGCTGCTGATCACGACGCTGCCGCCGATGTTCGTGGCCGCCGGGGGGCTGCCGCCGCTGGCCACCGTGCTGGCCACCCTGGCGTTCGGCACCATGTCCGCGGGCGCGGCGAACGCGATCAACTGCTACATCGACCGGGACATCGACGCCAAGATGCGCCGGACCCGGCGGCGTCCCCTGGCCCGCGCCCAGGTCACCCCGGCCGAGGCGCTGGTCTTCGGGATCGTGCTGGCGGTGGCGTCCACCGTGGGCTTCCTGGTCACGGTGAACGCGCTCGCCGCCGCGCTGTCGGTCGCCGCGATCGCCTACTACGTGTTCGTGTACTCGCTGCTGCTCAAGCGGCGGACCTCGCAGAACGTCGTGTGGGGCGGGATCGCCGGGTGCATGCCGGTCTTCATCGGCTGGGCGGCGGTCACCGGCGGCCTGGACTGGACGCCGTTCGTGCTGTTCATGGTGGTGTTCCTGTGGACGCCGCCGCACACCTGGACGCTGGCCATGCGGTACCGGGAGGACTACGCGGTCGCCAACGTCCCGATGCTGCCCGTCGTCGCCACCGAGCGCCGCGTGATCGTGGAGAGCCTGCTGTACACGTGGGCGACCGTGGCGTGCTCGCTGGCGCTGTGGCCGATCGCCGGGATGAGCGTGGTGTACGGGGCGGTCTCGGCCGTCCTCGGCGCCGCCCTGCTGGCCGAGGGGCACCGCCTGCTGCGCGCCGTCCGGTCCGGGGTGACCGGGGTGAAGCTGCGCCCGATGCGGTTCTTCCACCTGTCGAACGTGTACCTGGCGCTGCTGTTCACCGCGGTCGCGCTCGACCCGCTGGTCTCCTGACCCACACTGACCTGTCCTGATGTGAGGCCGATCTCGCCCCGGGGGCCGGGTCCGGCCGGAGGCCCGTGGCATACCCTCGCCTCATGGTGCGCATGGACCCCCAGGCGGTGCTGGAAGGACGCGTGCCCGGGCGGCCCTCGCTCGGGCTGATCATCGCGCTGACCGTCACGACGCTGTGCGCCCTGGCCGTGCTCGGCCTGTACGGCTGGTTCGGCGGCGTGGGGTTCGCGGTGGCGCTGCTGCTGGCGATCCTGCCGATCCCGCTGCTGATCTCGCTGGTGCTCACCCTGGACCGGCTGGAGCCGGAGCCGCCCCGCACCCTGGCGCTGGCGTTCATGTGGGGCGCGGGCGTCGCGGTGCTGGGCGCGCTGGTGCTCAACACGGCCGGGCTGATCTACGTCACCGTCCCGGTGTTCGGCGAGACCGAGGGCCACTTCGTCAGCGCCACCGTGGGCGCCCCGCTCATCGAGGAGACCCTCAAGGGCTCCGTGCTGTTCCTGCTGCTGTGGCTGCGCCGCCAGGAGATCGACGGGTTCGCCGACGGCCTCATCTACGCCGCCATGGTCGGGCTCGGCTTCGCGATGATGGAGAACGTCACCTACTACATGCGGGCGTTCGACGAGGGCGGCGCCGACCAGCTCACCGCCGTGTTCGTGCTGCGCGGGGTGATCGCGCCGCTCAGCCACCCGCTGTTCACCTCCATGCTGGGGCTGGGCGTGGCCTGGGCGGCCACCCACCGCTCCGGGCGGGTCGCCGCGCCGCTGCTCGGCCTGCTCGCCGCGATGGTGCTGCACGCCCTGTGGAACGGGGCCGCCGCGTTCGGGGCCGCCGGGCTGGGCATCGTGTACGCCCTGGACTTCGTGCTGCTGGTGGTCCTCATCGTGATCGTGTTCGTCGAGCGCCGCGGCATCGTCCAGCGGATCGGCCGCTACCTGCCCATGTACGAGCCGACCGGCCTGGTCACCCCGCAGGACGTGCGGATGCTCGGCCGGATGTCCACCCGGCGCGCGGCGCGGCGCTGGGCGCGCGAGACCGGCGGCCCGGGGGCGGCCCGCGCCATGGGCGACTACCAGCTGGCCGCCACGGAGCTGACGCTGCTGCACAAGCGCGCCGAGCGGGGCACCGCCGACCCCGCCTGGCTCGCCGAGCGGCGGGACGCCCTGCTGGGGCTGATGGCGGTGGCGCGGCAGGCGTTCCTGCGGCCCCCGCACCTTCCGCCGGGGCCGTGACCCCGCCCACGGGGGTGGGGGACGGGACTGCCCGGCACCGCCCCTACGATGATGCGCGTGGCTGACCGTTCCGTGAATTCCCTGGCCAGAGTCCGTGACGCGATCTGGCGGCCGACGCCCGCCTCGCTGCGGCTGCTGGCCCTGCTGTCGGTGATCGCCAACGCCGGCATCATCGTCACCGGCGGGGCGGTCCGGCTCACCAAGTCCGGCCTGGGCTGCCCCACCTGGCCCAAGTGCACCGCGGACAGCATGATCCCGACGTCCTCGCCGGAGCACTCGGCGGTCAACATGGCCATCGAGTTCGGCAACCGGACGCTGACGTTCCTGGTGCTCGCCACGGCCGCCGCGGTGTTCGTGGCCGCGCTGCGGTCCGCGCCGCGCCGCCGCGACCTGGTCCGGCTGGCCGCCGTGCAGCCGCTGGGCGTGCTCGGCCAGGCCGGGTGGGGCGGCCTGACCGTCCTCACCGACCTGCACCCGGCGGTGGTCGCCGCCCACTTCATGCTGTCCCCGGCGCTGCTGGTGGCCGCCGTGGCGCTGTACGTCCGCGCGGGGGAGGGCGACGAGCCCGCCCGGCCGGTCGTGGGGCCCCGGGTGCGCGCCGTGGCGCTGGGCCTGGTCCCGGTGGCGGCGCTGCTGATGGTGGCGGGCACCATCGTGACCGGGACGGGCCCGCACGCCGGGGACGACCGGGCCCGCCGGTTCGGCTTCGACATCGAGCACGTCACCCGGGTGCACAGCGCCATGGCGTGGCTGACCGTCGCGCTGACGGTGGTGCTGCTGGTGTCGCTGCGCAACGGGCGGGGCTCGCGGGCGCTGCGGCGCCGGGTCGTGGAGCTGCTGGCGATCGAGCTGGCGCAGGGCGTGGTCGGCTACGTCCAGTACTTCCTGGGCGTTCCGGCGCTGCTGGTGGCTTTGCACATGCTGGGCTCGGCGCTGCTGTGGATCGCCGTCCTGCGGGTGGCGTTCGCCACCCGTGAGCGGGGCCCGCTGCCCGCCGAGGCGCCCGAGGCCGTCGCGGCGCGGCCCGCCCCTCAGCCGGTCTGACCCGCGGACGCCTTGGCCGCGAGGAAGGCGCGCAGCCGGTCCAGCGGCCAGGTGTTGATCACGTCGTCGGGGGTGAGCCAGCCCCGCTGGGCGGTGCCGACGCCGTAGCGGACGTTGCGGAAGTGCCCGACGGCGTGGGCGTCGGAGTCGACGGCGAACTTCACGCCGAACCGGCGGGCCCGGCGGATCAGGTCGGCGGGCAGGTCCAGCCGGTCGGGGAAGCAGTCGATCTCCAGCGCGGTGCCGGTGCGGGCGCAGGCGCGGAACACCTCGTCCCAGTCGGCGTCCACCGGGGCGCGCCGCCCGATGGACCGGCCGGTGGGGTGCCCGATGACGTGGACGTGGGGGTTCTCGCAGGCCCGCACGAGCCGGCGGGTGACCTCCTCGGTGGGCTGGGTGAAGTGCGAGTGGATCGAGGCCACGCACACGTCGAAGCCCGCCAGGAACTCCGCGTCCCAGTCGACCCGCCCGTCGGGGCCGATGTTCAGCTCGGTGCCGTGCAGCAGCGTCATGCCGGGCCGGCGGCGCTGCAGCTCCCGCACCGCCTCCCGCTGGGCGAGGACCTTCTCGTCGGTCATCCGCTGCATGAACAGGTCCGGGGCGTGGTCGGTGATCGCGTAGTACTCCAGGCCCCGGGCCGCGGCGGCGGCGACCATGTCCTCCAGGGAGGCCGTCCCGTCGGTGAGGTCGGTGTGGGAGTGCAGGTCGCCCCGCAGGTCGCGTTCGGTCACCAGGCGCGGCAGCGTCCCGTCGAGGGCGGCCTCGATCTCCCCGGCGTCCTCGCGCAGCGGCGGCGGAATCCACGGCAGGCCGAGGCGCTCGTAGACCTCCTCCTCGGTGGCGGAGACCACCAGCTCGCCGGTCTCGACCGAGAACAGGCCGTACTCCGACAGCTTCAGCCCGGCGCGGACGGCCATCTCGCGGGTGCGGACGTTGTGCTGCTTGCTGCCGGTGAAGTACTGCAGGGCCGCGCCCCACGCCTCCGGCGGGACGACCCGCAGGTCCACCTGCAGGCCCTTGGCGGTGCGCACGGAGGTCTTCTTGTCGCCCCGCGCGATCACCTCGGCGACCTGGGGCAGCCCGGCGAACGCCGCCATGACCGGGCCGGGGTCGGTGGCGGCGGCCAGGATGTCGAGGTCGCCGATGGTCTCCTTCATGCGGCGCAGCGACCCGGCGTGCACGCAGCGATGGCAGCCGGTGACCTGTGACAGGGCGGCGGTGATCTCGGTGGCGACCTCCATGGCCGTGTCGATCAGCACCCGGTCGCCCGCGCGCTGCATCAGCTCGATGCCGCGCAGGATGTTCTCCTCGGTCTTGGCGCCGAAGCCGCGCAGCCCCCGCAGCCGCCCCTCCTCGATGGCCTGGGCCAGCTCGGGGACCGAGGAGATCCCCAGCTCCTCGTAGACCGTCAGCGCCTTCTTGGGGCCGAGCGTGGGGATGGCGGTCAGCGCCCGGACCCCGGCGGGGATCTGGGCGCGCAGCTCCTCGACCTGCCGGATGGTGCCGGTGGTGTTGTAGTCGGCGAGCTTCCTGGCGATGGCCGCGCCGACGTTGGGGATGCGCTTGAGCCCCTCGAGGTCGAGCGTGGCGATGTCCTCGGGGTACCCGGCGATGGCGCGGGCCGCCTTCTCGTACGCGCGGACCTTGAACGCCTCGCCACCCGTGATCGACAGCAGGTCGGCCAGCTCCTGCACCAGCTCGGCCGCCTCGTCGTTAGCCCTGGCCATAGGCCCGAGTCTACGAAGCGGGTCCGACAGAGGACGGGGCTAGACCTCGGCGGCCTCGGGCGGGTCCTGCTGGCTGCGGGTGGCCCCGATGCAGGCGACCATCACGCACCCGATCGCGACCCACTCGCGGCCCGACAGGACCTCGTGCAGCACCACCAGGCCGACCAGCGCGGCGACGGCGGGCTCCAGGCTCATCAGGATCCCGAAGACCCGGGCGGGCATCCGGCGCAGCGCCTCCAGCTCCAGCGTGTAGGGGATCACCGAGGACAGCACGCCGACGCCCAGGCCCAGCAGCAGCAGTTCGGGGCTGAGCAGGGCGGTGCCGCCGGAGGCCACGCCCATCGGCAGCATCACCACGGCCGCCACGGCGCTGGCCAGCAGCAGCCCGGTGGACCCCGCGAACCGGCGTCCGGTGGCCGCGCTGAGCAGGATGTAGCCCGCCCACCCCACGCCCGCCAGGAGCGCCAGGCCCACGCCCACGAGATCGACGTCCCCGTCCCCGCGGGCCAGCAGCAGCACCCCGGCGAACGCCAGCGCCGCCCACACCAGGTCCACGAACCTCCGGGACGCGGCGATGGCGATCGCCAGCGGCCCCAGGAACTCGATGGTCACCGCCACGCCCAGCGGGATCCGCTGGAACGACAGGTAGATCGAGGCGTTCATCAGCGCCAGCGTGAGCCCGAACGCGGCGGCCACCAGGAAGTCCCGGCGGGTGTGGCCGCGCAGCAGCCCGCGCAGCGCCCGGCGTCCCATGAACGCCAGCACCAGCGTCGAGGTCACCAGCCGCAGCATCACCACCGCCGTGGGCGGCAGCACGCTGAACAGCTGCTTGGCCAGCCCCGCGCCCACCTGCACCGACACCACGCCGAGCAGGACCAGCGCGGGGGGTGGGATCGCGCCCAGCGACAGCAGCCGCGCCCCGCGCGCGGACCACCCCCTCGGGCCGTACGACCCGGGGGCCTCAGCGAGCGCCATCCGACCTCACTCCCACTTGAAGAAACGCGCGGCCAGGCCCAGCCCGGCCACCGCCCACGCCAGCAAGGTCACCAGCGCGTCCAGGGGCAGCCCCGCGCCCTGGCGGAGCACCTCCCGCAGCCCCTCGGCCAGCGCCGAGATCGGCAGCAGCTCCAGCGCCGAGGCCGCCCCGGAGGGGAACTCCTCCAGCGGGAACACCACGCCGCCCAGCACCAGCAGCAGCAGGTACACCAGGTTCGCGGCGGCCAGCGTGGCCTCCGCGCGCAGCGTGCCCGCCATCAGCAGCCCGAACCCGCTGAACGCGGCCGTCCCGGCCAGCACCAGCACCAGTGCCGCCAGGACGCCGCCCGCGCCGCCGTGCGGGCTCCAGCCCAGCGCCAGCGCCACCGCGCAGATCAGCGCCGTCTGGACGGCCTCCACCGCCAGCACCGCGAGGGTCTTGGCGGTGATGAGACCGCCGCGCGGCAGCGGGGTGGCGCCCAGCCGCTTGAGCGCGCCGTAGCGGCGTTCGAAGCCGGTGGCGATGGCCTGCCCGGTGAACGCGGTGGACATCACCGCCAGCGCCAGCACGCCGGGCGTCAGGAAGTCCACCCGCTCGCCGGGCCCCAGGTCCAGCAGCGAGGTGGTGGCGAACAGCGTCAGCAGCAGCACCGGGATGATCATGGTGAGCAGCAGCTGCTCGCCGTTGCGGAGCATGCCGCGCAGCTCGAAGGCCGCCTGCGCGAGCACCATGCGGTGCAGCGGGGCGGCGGCGGGCGCGGGCGTCAGGTCCAGGGCGGGGGTGGTCACGGGCGCAGCTCCCGTCCGGTCAGCTCCAGGAAGACGTCCTCCAGGGTGCGGCGCTCGATCCGCAGGTCCTCGGTGAGCACCCCGTGGGAGGCGCACCAGGCGGTCACGGTGGCCAGCAGCTCCGGCTGCACGTCGCCCTCGATCAGGTAGTGCCCGGCGGGGGACTCCTTGGCGGCGCTGCCCACCGGCAGGGCGGTCAGCAGCTCGTCCAGCCCCAGGCCGGGGCGGGCGCGGAAGCGGAGCTGCCGTTCGGCTCCGGTCAGCTCGGCGGGGGTGCCCTGGGCCACCACCTGGCCCCGGTCGATGATGACGACCTGGTCGGCGAGCCGTTCGGCCTCGTCCATGTGGTGCGTGGTGAGGACGACGGCCACCCCGGCGGCGCGCAGGCCCTCCACCAGCTCCCAGGTGGCGTGCCGGGCCTGCGGGTCCAGCCCGGCGGTCGGCTCGTCCAGGAACACCAGCTCGGGCCGCCCGACCACCGCGGCGGCCAGCGACAGCCGCTGCTGCTGCCCGCCGGACAGGCGGCGGTACGGGGTGCGGGCGTGCGCGGTCAGACCCAGCCGGTCCAGCAGGGCGGCCGGGTCGAGCGGGCGGGCGTAGAACCGGGCCACCAGCCGCAGGAACTCCCCGGCGCGGGCGGTGCCGGGCACCCCGCCCGACTGGAGCATGACGCCCACCTTCGGGCGCAGCTCCCGGGCGTCGCGCACCGGGTCGAGCCCGAGCACCCGGACGGTGCCGGAGTCCGGCCGCCGGTAGCCCTCGCAGATCTCGATCGTGGTGGTCTTGCCCGCGCCGTTGGGGCCGAGCAGCGCGGTGACGGCGCCGCGCGCGGCCCGCAGCGAGACGCCGTCCACGGCGGTCGTCGCGCCGTACCGCTTGACCAGCGCGTCCAGCTCGACCGCGTCGGGGGGTGCCATGACCCCGAGTCTAGATCCGCCCGCGCCGCGCTCAGGCGGGACCCCGCCGATCACGCTGCGTGTCGGGCCGGGCGTTTGCGGTGATCGCGCGGGGGCATGTCCTGCGTGTCACCGGGTCGGGCCGGTGCGCCGCCGTGGGGGCCGTGGGGGTCGGCGGCAGTCGAGGGGGCGACATGGGGGAGCCGAGGGCGTCCGCCCGCGAGGTCGCGTCCGGCGCCGCCGGGCGGGAGCCGCCGGGCGGCAGGCTCGGGCTCCCGCAGGCGGTCGCCCTGGTCGTCGGCAACATCGTCGGCACCGGCATCTTCCTGCTGCCCGCGTCGCTGGCCGAGATCGGCACGATCAGCATCGCCGTCCTGGTGGCCACCACCGCCGGGGCGGTCGCGCTGGCCCTGGTGTTCGGCCGGCTCGGCGGCCGGATCCCCGCCAGCGGCGGCCCGTACGCCTACGCCCGCGACGGCTTCGGGGAGTTCACCGGGTTTCTGTGCGCCTGGTCGTTCTGGCTGACGGCGTGGGGCGGCAACGCCGGGATCGCCTTCGCGTGGGTCGGGTACGTCAACTACTTCCTGCACTGGGACGGCTCCGCCGGGATCATCGTCCTCGGCCTGGTCGGGCTGTGGATCCCGGCGGCGATCAACCTCAGCGGGGTCCGCAACATCGGGTCGTTCCAGCTCGTGACGACCGTGCTGAAGTTCGTGCCGCTGGTGTTCGTGGGAGTCGTGGGGCTGTTCTACGTCCAGGCGGGCAACTTCGGGCCGTTCAACGCCTCCGGCGGGTCGCTGTGGAGCGCGGCGTGGCTGGCGGCGGGGATCATCCTGTTCATCTTCTCCGGCATGGAGAGCGTGACGATCGTCGCCGAGCGGGTCAGCGACCCGGTCCGCAACGTCGGCCGCGCCAGCGTCTACGGCGTGCTGGCGTGCGCGGCGCTGTACCTGCTGGCCACCGTCGCGGTGTTCGGGACCGTGCCGCACGAGCGGCTGGCCGAGTCGACCGCCCCGTTCGCCGACGCCATCAACACGATGTTCGGGGCGGGGATCTGGGGCGGGCTCATGGCCGTCTGCGCGATCGTCTCCGGGATCGGCGCGCTGAACGGCTGGACGATGCTGGTGGCGGAGATGCCGATGGCCGCCGCTCGGGACGGGATGTTCCCCCGGGCCTTCGCCCGGCTGACTCGGCGGGGCGCCCCGGTGGCCGGGATCCTCGTCGGGACGGCGCTCGCGTCGCTGATGCTGGTGTTCGCCTCGTTCCAGGAGGACGCGTTCACCACCATCCTGCTGTTCGCGTCCTTCACCACGGCGGTGCCGTACTTCTTCTCCGCCGCCGCCCAGCTGTTCTGGCTGGTCACCACGGGTCGTGAGGTGGAGCGCGGACGGCTGGCCCGGGACGTGGGCGTCGCCGCGGCGGCCACGGTGTTCGCGTTCGCGATCGTGTACGGCTCCGGGGAGCAGGCGGTGATGCTGGGGGTCCTGCTGCTGCTCGCCGGGGTGCCGGTCTACATCCGCGTCAAGGCCGCACGGGGCGAGTACGGCCCCGTCGGGGAGGGGGCACGATGACGTTCCTGGTCGAGTCCGAGGTCGGGCGGCTCCGGCAGGTGCTGCTGCACAAACCCGAACTGTCGCTCAAGCGCCTCACCCCGTCCAACATCGGGGACCTGCTGTTCGACGACGTGCTGTGGGTGCAGCGGGCCGGGGAGGAGCACGAGGAGTTCCAGGACGTGCTGCGCGCCCAGGGCGTGCGGGTGCACCTGCTGCTGGACCTGCTGCGGGAGACCGTGGAGATCCCCGAGGCCCGCAAGCACATCCTCGACTCGGTCATGGACGAGCGCTGGTACGGGCCCATGGCGATCGACCCGGTCCGCAACTGCTTCGACGCGATGGACGTGGCGAGCCTGGCCTCGTTCCTCATCGGCGGGATCACCAAACGGGAACTGCTGGAACGGATGGAGGAGCCCCGCAGCGTCGCGTTCCACACCCTCGCCATGGACGACTTCGTGCTGCCGCCGCTGCCCAACCACATGTTCACCCGGGACACCTCCTGCTGGATCTACGACGGCGTCTCCATCAACTCCATGCGCAAGAAGGCACGGATGCGGGAGACGGTGAACATGGAGGCCATCTACCGCTGGCACCCGCTGTTCGCCGACGAATACGGCAGGCCCGAGGCGGGCGGCTTCAACGTGTGGGCGCCCGGCACCGCGATGGCCCCGGCGACGATCGAGGGCGGCGACGTCCTGGTGATCGGCAACGGTGCCGTCCTGGTCGGGATGAGCGAACGGACCCAGCCGCAGGCCGTGGAGATGCTCGCCCAGGCGCTGTTCGCCCGTGGCTCGGCCCGCCGGATCGTGGCGCTGCGCGTGCCGGTCAGGCGGGCGTTCATGCACCTGGACACCGTGCTGACCATGTGCGACCACGGCACGTTCGTCAAGTTCGCCAGTCTGGGGATGCTGCCGTCGTGCACGGTCGAGCCCGGCGACACCGCCAAGGAGCTGAAGGTCACCGACCACCCGCCCGAGGACATGCACAAGGCCATCGCCGCCGCCCTCGACCTGGACGACATCACCGTCCTCACCCCCGTGCAGGACGTCCACTCCGCCGAGCGGGAGCAGTGGGACGACGGGTGCAACGTGCTGGCGGTGCGGCCCGGCGTGGTCGTCGCCTACGAGCGCAACACCACCACCAACCACCACCTCGAACGGCACGGCGTCGAGGTGGTCACCATCCGGGGCAGCGAACTCGGCCGGGGTCGCGGCGGGCCACGCTGCATGAGCTGCCCCCTGGAACGCGGGGCCTGAGCGAGCCGCTGAGGGAGGAGGACCGATGCCGTTCAACCTGCGGGGGCGCAGCTTCCTGAAGGAACTGGACTTCACGCCCAAGGAGTGGCGGTACCTGCTGGACCTGTCCGCCGAGCTGAAGGCGGCCAAGCAGGCGCGCGCCGAGCGGCCCTCCCTGCGGGGCCGCAACATCGCCCTGATCTTCGAGAAGACCTCCACCCGGACCCGCTGCGCCTTCGAGGTCGCCGCGCACGACCAGGGCGCCCACGTCACCTACCTGGACCCCGCCGGCTCCCAGATCGGGCACAAGGAGTCCATGAAGGACACCGCGCGGGTCCTGGGCCGCATGTTCGACGGCATCGAGTACCGGGGCACCAGCCAGCGCTTCGCCGAGGAACTGGCCGAGCACGCGGGCGTCCCGGTCTGGAACGGCCTCACCGACGAGTGGCACCCCACCCAGATGCTCGCCGACCAGCTCACGATGGCCGAGCACTGCGACAAGCCCCTGCACCGGGTGACGTTCGCCTACCTCGGCGACGCCCGCAACAACATGGGGCACTCCTACGTCGCGGCGGGCGCGCTGATGGGCATGGACGTGCGGATCGTGGCGCCCCGCGCGCTGTGGCCCGACGAGGACGCCGTCCTCAAACCCGCCCGGGAGGTCGCCGCCCGCACCGGCGCGACGATCACCGTCACCGAGGACGTCCCCCATGGCGTGCGGGACGCCGACTTCGTCCTGACCGACGTGTGGGTGTCGATGGGCGAGCCCGACGAGGTCTGGGACGAGCGGATCCGCCTGCTGACGCCGTACCAGGTCAACGCCGGGGTCCTGGCCGCCACCGGGAACCCGCGGGTGAAGTTCATGCACTGCCTGCCCGCCTTCCACGACACCGGGACGACGGTGGGCCGCCGGATCCACGAGCGGACGGGCATGACGGCGCTGGAGGTCACCGACGAGGTGTTCGAGTCCGACGCCTCGCTGGTGTTCGACGAGGCCGAGAACCGGGTGCACACCATCAAGGCGGTCATGGTGGCCACGCTGGGCTGAGGGAGGAGGAGGACGGATGCGGGTACTGGTGGCGCTGGGCGGCAACGCCCTGCTGCGGCGGGGACAGCCGCCGGACGCCGAGGTGCAGCGCGCCAACGCGATGGCGGCGATCCGGTCGCTGGCACCGCTGGCGGCCGGGCACGAACTGATCGTCATCCACGGGAACGGGCCCCAGGTGGGCATGCTGGCCGTGCAGAGCGCCGCCGACCCCGGCCTCGGCCGGCCCTACCCGTTCGACACGCTGGGCGCCCAGACCCAGGGCATGATCGGCTACTGGCTGCTGCAGGCCCTGCAGAACGCGCTGCCCGGACGGCAGGTCGTCTCGCTGGTCACCCAGACGCTCGTGTCGGCGGTCGACCCGGCGTTCGCGGACCCCACCAAGTTCGTCGGGCAGGTCTACGAGCAGGAGGAGGCCGAGAAGCTCGCCGCCGAGCACGGCTGGACGGTCCGCCCCGACGGCCGCTACTGGCGGCGCGTGGTGCCCTCGCCGCAGCCGCAGCGCGTGGTGGAGACCCGCCTGATCCGCCAGCTCGTCCGCGAGGGCGCCGTGGTGATCTGCGCCGGCGGCGGGGGCGTCCCGGTCGTGCGCAACGACGTGGGGCAGCTCGAAGGCGTCGAGGCCGTGATCGACAAGGACCTCACCGGCTCGATCCTCGCCGAGGCCCTGGAGTGCGACGCGTACCTCATCCTCACCGACGTGCCCGAGGTGATGCGCGACTTCGGCACGCCCCGCCAGGAGCCCATCCGGCACACCACCCCGTACGAGCTGCGCGCCCAGCACTTCCCGGCCGGGTCGATGGGCCCCAAGGTCGAGGCGGTGTGCGGGTTCGTGGAACGCACGGGGGACATGGCGGCGATCGGCGCGCTGGACCGGTGCCGGGAGATCCTGGAGGGCACCTCCGGCACCATCGTCACCCCGAACGCCACCTGGCCGCTCGCCAGCACCCTGTGATCGGGGAGCCCGGATGACGCCCGCGCTGCTGCGCACCAAGCCCGTCGACCGCATCGTCGCCGAGGGCGGTCACGGTGCGGGCGGCGAACTGCGGCGCACCATGAGCCTGCTCCAGCTCACCCTGTTCAGCGTGGGCGCCACGCTGGGCACCGGGATCTTCGTGGTGCTCGGCGAGGCGGTCCCCCTGGTGGGCCCGGCGATCGTGGTGTCGTTCGTGCTGGCCGCCCTGACCGCGTTGTTCTCCGCCCTGTCCTACGCGGAGCTGGCGGGCACCATCCCGGTGTCGGGGTCCTCGTACTCCTACACCTACGCCACCCTCGGCGAGATCGTCGCCTGGGTCTGCGGCTGGTGCCTGCTGCTGGAGTACGCCGTGTCGGTGTCGGCGGTCGCCGTCGGGTGGGGCCAGTACCTCAACGAGCTGACCGACAAGACCCTCGGCGTGACCATGCCCGCCGCCGTCAGCAACCCGCCCGGATCCGGCGGCGTCGTCAACCTGCCCGCCGTCGTGGTCGTCCTGATCGCCGCCGCCCTGCTGCTGCGCGGCACCTCCGAGAGCGCCACCGCCAACACGATCATGGTGTTCCTGAAGATGGGCGTGCTCGTCTTCTTCTGCGTCGTGGCCTTCACCGCCTTCCGGTCGGGGAACCTCACGCCGTTCGCGCCGCTGGGCCTGGCGGGCATCACCGCCGCCGGGTCGAAGGTGTTCTTCTCCTACATCGGCTTCGACGCCGCCTCCACCGCCGGGGAGGAGGCCCGCAACCCCCGCCGCGACCTGCCCCTGGCGATCCTGCTGTCCCTGGCGATCGTCACCACGCTGTACGTGGCCGTGGGGCTGGCGGCGGTCGCGGCCGAGCCCTGGCGCGAGTTCGAGGGCTCGGAGGCGTCGCTGGCGATGGTCCTGGACCGGGCCGTGGGGATGCCCTGGCCGTCGGCGGTGCTGTCGCTGGGCGCGGTGATCGCCATCGCCAGCGTCGTGCTGACCGTCCTGTACGGCCAGACCCGCATCCTGTTCGCCATGTCCCGGGACGGGCTCGTGCCCCCGATCTTCATGAGGGTCAGCCCCCGCAACGCGGTGCCGGTCGCCAACACCGTCATCGTGGCGCTGTTCGTGTCCGTGCTGGCGGCGCTGGTGCCGCTGGGCCGGCTCGCCGACGCCACCAGCATCGGCACCCTGTTCGCCTTCGCCCTGGTGAACCTGGGGGTCATGGTGCTGCGCCGGACGCGGCCGAAGATGCCGCGCAGCTTCCGCACGCCGCTGTACCCGCTCACGCCGCTGCTGGGCGTCGGGTTCTGCCTCTACCTGATGATCAGGCTCGACAGGGGGACCTGGACGGTGTTCCTGCTGTGGATGCTCGTGGGGCTGGCGGCCTACTTCGCGTACGGGTACCGGCACTCCCGCCTGGGCGCGGCGGGGGTGCCCGAGGGGAGGGAGCCGACATGACCGAGCGAGTCGTCGCCGGATACGTGCCGGACGAACGCGGGGACGACGCCCTGGCCCTGGCCGGGCTGGTGGTCGCCGCCGGACGGGCGCCGCTGACCGTCGCCAACGTCTACCCGCCGTCCTGGCCGACGCCCGGCCCCGGCCGGGTGGACGCCGAGTGGCTGCGCTTCGTCAAGGAGCAGTCCCGCGAGGCGCTGGACGTGGCCGCCGACCGGCTCGCCGGGAAGGTCCCGAAAAGCCGCGTCCGGTACGTCACGCACGCGCACCGGGGCAGCGGGCGCGGGCTGATCGAGGTCGCCGAGGACTCCGGGGCTGGGCTGGTGGTGATCGGCTCCGCGCCGCGCGGGCGGCCCGGCCGGATCGCCATCGGCAGCACCGCCGACCAGCTCCTGCACGGCTCGCCCGTCCCGGTGCTGATGGCCCCGCGCGGATACGCCGAGGACCCGCCCGACCGGTTCGAGCGGATGACCGTGGCCTACTGGCCCCGCCGGGGCGCCGAACTCGGGCTGGCCGCCGCGGTGGAGTTCGCGCGGCGGCTGGAGGTCCCGCTGCGGCTGCTGACGCTGCTGCTGCGCCCGGTGGGCCTGGGCGTGCTGCGCGGCGGCGACGACCTCATGGCCCGCCAGCACGAGTACGCGGTGCGCGACCTCGACCGTGCCGCCCAGCTGGTCACCGGCCTCGGTCACGTCGTCACCGAGGCCGCCGAGGGCACCGGCGTGGACAAGGCCCTGCGCGGCTGTGCATGGCACCCGGGTGAGATCCTGGTGTGCCTTTCGAGCGTGGAGGGGCCGTTGCGCAAGGTGTTCCTCGGCAGCGTCTCGGGAAAGATCGTCCGGGCCGCTCCGTGCCCGGTCATGGTGTTGCCCCGGGCGACCCTGAAATGACCTTCCCGTGAAGCTTAGGTAAGGCTTGCCTGCGTGAGGCACTGCACCCGGAACCGTTTGGCCGCCGGGAAGGAATTACGCCACACTGATGTTGTGAAAAACGTGGGTGAGCAGACGATCACGGGTGCGGGCGGCGCGCGGCCGTCCGGCGCGCCGTCGCTCGCCGCGCACGGCGGCGACGGTCACGGCGAGCGCGACACGCGCGCCCGGGTGGCCCG
>DATADI010000145.1:0-5209 GCA_036258615.1 Thermomonospora sp.
TCGCCGTGATGCTGGCCGTCCAGCTCGCCGCCGCGCTGGGGTTCTACGCGGTGATGGCGCACGTCGTCGCGCACCTGCGGGACGGCCTGGGCCTGGCCGCCGGGACGATCGCGCTGGTCCTGGGCGTGCGCGTCGCCGTCCAGTACGCGCTGTACCTGCCGGCGGGCCCCGCCGCCGACCTGCTCGGCGCGGCCCGCGCCGGGACGCTCGCCTGCCTGCTGCGGGCGGTCGGGTTCGGCGCCCTGGGCGTCGTGGACGGGCGGGCCGGGCTGCTGGCCGCCGCGGTGCTCTTGGGCATGGGCGGCGCGTTGTTCCACCCGGCGACCCGGTCGCTGATGGCCGGGCTGCATCCGGAGCGGCGCGCACGCGGCTTCGGGGCCGTCATGGTCGCCGGTCAGATCGCGGCGGTCGCGGGCCCGCCCGCCGGGCTGGTGCTGCTCGCCCCCGGCGGTCTCGGTTTCCTGGACGGCGGTTTCTGGCTGTTGTCCGGTGCCGCCGCCGCGGTTTGGACGGTGGCCGCCGTGCTGTTCGTGCCACTGCACCGGCCCCGTCGTACGTCCCGCCGCGCCTCCGCGCAGGGCCTGGGACGCTCGGTGCTGGCGGTGCTCCGCGACCGTGCCTACCTGCGGTTCATCCTGCTCGCCGCCCCCACGACGCTGCTGCCGACCCAGACCATGACGGTCGTCCCCCTCAAGGGCTTCGAGGCGGACGTCAGGACGCTCTACTTCTGCGTGTGCGCGGCGGTCGCGGCGGCGGTCCAGCCGTGGTGCGCCGCCGGTGGCCGGGCCGCTCGCCGCTGGGTGCTCCAGGCGAGCCTGGCGAGTTCGGGTGCCGGGTACCTCCTGCTGATCCCGCTGAACGACCAGGGCGTCCTCTCCGTCGTGGCGCTCACGGCGGTGGCGGCGCTCCACGGGGTCTCGTACGGGCTGCTGGAACCGGCGGTGTTCCAGAACGTCACCCGGTACGCCCCGCCCTCCCAGGTCGGGGCGTACTACGGGGTGATGGCGTTCGTGTCGGGGATCGTCGCGTTCGCCGGAGGTCTGGTCGTGGGGCGGCTCTTCGACGCCGGGCCCGCGGGAGTGACGACGGCGCTGGCCGGGCTCGCCGTCGTGGCCCTCACCGCCGCCGCGGGCCCCGGCCTGCTGCGCGCCGCCCCGCGCTCCACGGTGGCCACGGAGGCTGGCGCGCCGCGCTGACCTGGCGCTCCTGAGGGTCCGCGACCCCCCGGGAGGAGGGGAGGGGCGCCGTGCTAGCCTCCATTTATACGCTTCCGTATATATGGAGGGTCGCTGATGAGACTCCCGAACGTCGCGCACACCTCCCGCCCCTGGCGGATCCACGAACTCGTCCCGGACTTCCGCCTCGAGGACGTGTGGGCGCTGCCCACGCCGGGAGGCCCGGACGACTTCCCGAAACTCGTGGACATCGCCCTCCCCAAGGGCGAGGTGTCGCTCGGGCCCCCCGTCGTCCGCGCGCTCTTCGCCATCCGCTGGAAGCTCGGCGGGCTGCTCGGATGGGACAGGGAGGACGCCGGGATCGGCTCCCGCCTGACCAGCCTGCGCGAACGCCTCCCCGAGGACCTGCGCGACCACCCCGCCGAGGAGGCCCCGCCGGGAAGCCCCTTCACCACGCTGTACCAGCTGGAGGACGAGTGGGCGGCCGAGATGGGCAATCAGACGGTGCACGGGGTGCTGCACCTCGGCTGGGTCCCGGACGGGAACGGCGGCCACCGCGGTCAGATGGCCGTGCTGGTGAAGCCGAACGGCCTGTTCGGCACCGCCTACATGGCGGGCATCGCGCCGTTCCGGCACCTGCTCGTGTACCCGACGCTGATGCGCCGGTACGAGGAGCGCTGGCTGGAGTCGGTCGGAGCCCAGGGCACGCGGTGACCGGCGCGGCGGTTCCCGGCTCAGCCCCTGACCAGGCTCACCGCGCGCTCGTAGACCTCCTCGCGGGTACGGCCCCCGTGGTCGGCGGCCAGGAAGTGGTTGCCGACCACCAGCGAGAAGGCCAGGATGCAGCGCGCCTCGATCTCGGCCTCGTCGGTGAACCGCTCGCGGAACAGCGAGCGCAGGAAGTCCATCCGCCGGTTGTCGACCCGCCGCAGCCGTTCCGCGACGACCGGGTCGCGCCGGGCCCAGTCACGGACCGCGAGGTCGATCTGCAGCAGCCGCTCGTCGTTGGCCAGCGTGCCCGCCGTCCGCATCCGGGCCTCGACGTCGCCGCCCTCACGTTCCACCCGGGCGAGCACGTCGTCGACGCTCTCCCGCTCCCAGGTGTCGAGCATCTCCTCCAGCAGGGCGTTCCGGTCGGCGAAGTACCCGTAGAAGCCGCCCTTGGTGACACCGAGTGACTTCGCCAGCGCCTCGACGCGGACGGCGGCCGGGCCGCCCGCGGCGAGCGCCCGCAGCCCCGCCTCGATCCACTTCCCGCGAGGCGTCCGGACCTCGGCACCCATGGACGACGCCACCCCTCCCCGGCAGACCCGCGCGCCGGGCGGCCGGCCCGGCGCCGTACGCGACCGCAGAGAAGACGTCCGCGGCCGCGGCCCGTCGATGATGCCACGGGCCGGCGCGGACCAGCCAAAGGAGAACGCCATGAAGACGGGCTTCGTCGCCTTCCACTACCCGGACGCCGCGCACCGCGAGGAGTTCGTCGCGCGCGTCCAGCGGGTCGCCGAGGTGTTCCGGCAGACGCCGGGGTGCCTGGCGGCCGACTGCTGGCTGACCGACGACGCCGTGGTCTCGACCGTGCAGTGGGACTCCCCGGAGGCCCAGGAGGCCGCGCTCGCCACGGTGATGACCGCGGCGGCCGACGACATCGTCTACGACGACCGCGAGACCCGCCCACGCGAGATCATCCGGCTCGTCGCCGCCTGATCCACCCCTCCGGAGCCCCGTTCCCCCTGCTCAGGAAGCGGGCAGGGCGTCGTAGTAGGCGGCGGCGCCCGGATGCAGGGGGATCGGCGCGCGGCCCATCGTGACGGGGTCGAGCGGGTAGGTGATGGGGCTGCGCTGCGGCGGGATGTGCCGGTACTGGGCCTCGATCCGCTCCCGGGTCTCGCCCAGGACCCAGGCGATCAGGTAGGCGACGTCCTCGGGCAGGTCGGAGCGGGTCAGCACCAGGAAGTCGGAGAAGTCCAGGGTGCGGAACCGCGGGCTGCCCGGATGGAAGTGGTCGGCGTCCACCACGGCCTCGGGCCACGCGAAGTCGTTCCACAGCCCGTCCAGGACCTCCTGCTCGACCTCCAGGAAGTTCAGGTCGGCGGCGAACGTCTGCCAGGTGGGCAGCATGTACGCCTCGTGCACGATGACGTTCGCGCGTCCTTCCCTGACATGGGCGAACGACTCGAACGGCCGCTCGTCCTCCAGGAACTCGCCGCCCCAGCCCACCACGTCCACGCCGGAGCGGGTGAGCAGTTCGTGCGCCGACAGGCCGACGTGGTTGATCCCGTCGTTGACCGACGTCGCCACCTTCAGGGCCGGCTTCTCGGCGCGCAACCGCGCGAAGGACTCGATGCCCAGCGACCGGTGCACGCCCACCACCAGCCGGTCACGCTGGGGGACCACGCCGAGGGCCCGCAGTTCGGGGTAGTGCTCGTCGGCGTACACCCCGCGCCCGTCCAGCGCCGCGGTGACGAAGGCGGCGGGCGTCGCCAGCGCCACGTCCACCTCGCCCCGCCCGACGGCGCGCACGGCGTCGACGAAGCCCCGGCTGTTCCAGATCGCGACCCGGGTGTGCGGACCGCACCGGTCGGAGACCTCCTGGCTGAGCCAGCCGCACACCCGGTGCAGGTTGGCCATGCCCCAGTCGCCGCGAAGGTGCAGCGTGATCGACCGGTCGATGCTGCGCTCGGGGGGTCGCGCCTGGCCCATCCCAGCCTCCCTCTGTCCTGCTAAGCAGGTCATGTGTTCCGATATACGAAACACGCTAGTCCTGAGGGAGTCGCCGCCGCAAGCACCTCACCCGGCGAGCAGGGCGTCGATCTGGCCGACCGCCTCCTGCAGCCCCTCGACCGCGCCCATGCTGACCACCTGCTCCATCTGCTCCCGGGAGTCGAACACCGAACGCATCTCCATCCGGGTACCGCCGTCGTGCTCGGTGAGACGCATCGTCACCGTCGTGGTCGGCAGGTCGGGGTCGGGCCTGCCGTTCTGGTCGGCGAAGCCGTCGGTGAACTCCAGCGACGTCGGCGCGGCGACCGAGGAGATCCGCCACCAGCCGTGGTGCCTGGTGCCCTCCGGGCCGGTCATGAAGTAGGTGACCTCACCGCCGGGTGTCAGGTCGTGCTCCTCCACCGTCGCCGGGTGGCTCGGCGGGCCCCACCAGCGCTCCAGCTGCCGCGGATCCGACCACAGCCGCCACACCCGTTCGACCGGGGCGGGGAAGTCGGCGACCAGGGTGAGGGCCAGGGCGTCGAAGTCCTTGTCCACGCTCGTGATGCTCATCGGTGTCGTCCTTTCGGGTCGTCCGGTGCGGGGCACGCCAGGGTGCGGTGACGGTTCGCGCCGCCACCGCACCCTGCCCAGCCGCCTAGCGGCGGCGGGTCACGCGGAAGTAGGTCCACCCGTGAGGAGTGCTGCGGCTCGTGCAGTAGCCGTTCACCCGGTGGCGGCCCCTCGGCGTGGACGAGGGCACCCGGACGCGGATGGTCCTGTGCCCGCGCAGGTAGACCTGGCCGAAGGAGGTGGGGCCGTCGATGAAGCCTCGCCGTGGCGGCCGGGGGCACCTGAGGGTCACCCTGATGTAGCGGCCGGCCCGCACGACGCGTGGCCGGACCGTCATCCGGACCCTGGCCTGCGCGGTGGTTTCGGTGGTGGAGACGCTGACGGGTGACGGGGCCGCGGGACGCGCGGTGACCGGGGAAGCCCCGGCCGCCGCCTGGGCCGAACCCGCCGCGGTGGCGCAGGTGCCGAGCGTCCCGATGACGATCGCGGCTACGGTGAATCGACGCATTGTCCCCCCTGAGACCTTCGGTTTTCGCTGTCCTCGGCGAATTTCCCGGGACCTGTCCGTTCAACCGCGACTTTTCCGTTAAAACATGGCCTCATCGCCTTTGTCCGGGGCAGAGAAAACGCGGTGACCCGGCGCGGGCACCGCTCTTGGCGTGACCTTCGTCCGCTCTTAGGATTGGCGGTGCTGTGGCTTCCCTGCGGAGACCTCAGTGGGATTCAAGCAGTGGGGGCCGGCCTCCCGGAGGAGACCGGCC